>JAPOUR010000060.1 GCA_026708565.1 Candidatus Dadabacteria bacterium | reverse complement strand
CCGTGTGGGCAAATATCATGCCAAACACGCCGAGCACCACCTTAAAACGGTGAAAAACACGGAGTTTCGGAATGACACCCGACAACATACGCAACATCTCATAATGGATGACCACCGCCAGAGCCACAAGAGGCATGATGATAAAAGAAGAGAGAAACATCATCATGACAGTTCAATTACCCCTGTCTTCATCTTTTCAAGTCAGCTTCCTTGGGCGACGGAGTTGCGTATATTGTCAGTAGAAGTTCAGTGTCATCAATCAATTGATATTCTGGTCGTTGCCCTGACAATTTTTCACTTTCTGAGAGGATTATAGGTACGCCTTCTCCTCGCTTGTCCATGAGAAAATTGCGATCAATCGGGTAATCAGTAGAAGGCACCGGGCACTTGGCAAGCAGACTCGTAAGCAACTCATTACGGGCGGATTGACGGAGAGGAAGGGTGTCAATCGTCATGGTATTGGGGATTGCGCCGGGAGAAAATATCTCAAGACGGTCCGCAAATAAATGTAACCGCACCTTGGAACCATAGATAGAATAGTCCCTGTGTGCCACAGCATTTACCACCGCTTCAAATACTGCCCTCATGGCATATTGCGGAATGTCCCGTCGCGCAGGCTCTTTAACGGCATATGTCCTCATGTTCTTTTCAACGAATTTGCAGGCATCTTCTATTTGTGCGTCCAAAGGCCCGGCAATATCCTTTGCGTCAAGTTGATAAGCCGCATTTCGTTCCGTCCCGCGATAAGCCACAGCCTGAATGAAAGCGTTTGGAAGGAACTGTTGGGGTTCTTTGCATCCCATCAATATACCACTGACACTTGGATATATGTTGCCGTCTTCGTCTTTCACCAGAAGTCTGAGTTTAAACAAAAACTCTTCTTCATCTTTTGGAGAGAGCGGTGTTTTGAACCGTGCCAATAAACTCCTGTCAAGACTGTCAAGGGAAGCGTCAGGGACAGATTGCTCATCAAAACGGATTATCCTTGTCTGGCTTCGCTGTTGCATCAATCGGGTTAAAATCTCAGGGGACATCTGCCGTTTTGAACTACCTATCCGGTAAAAATACCCGCTTGGGCTTTTATGGACGTGCAGACTCTTGGGAACATCCACTCTGATAATGGCCCGCTCCGTGCCATCTTCTGTGACAACAAGAACTTTTCTGATACGGCATAAAAGCTGGGGAGTAATAAGGCCATTGCATATACCACGAATCCAAGTTTCCACCACATCCAGTTTGTCATCGGGAATGCCTGTTACTGTTTTGGACTTGTCATCAACACCTAATACAAAAACTCCATTGGCAGTATTTGCCATTGCGGCCAGTTCATCGGCCATAGTGTTACTATGGGGATTGTTAACTTGGTTCCCCCTGTAGCGAAGGTCTTTGACTTCAAAAGAAGAGTCTTCCCCCAGCCGAATCTGTCTCAACAACGCATCTGTAGTTTCAAGCATGGTTCAATTCCAGTTTTATTCGCCTGTAGCGTTTTTCAAAGGCTTCCTCACCACCTTCCATAATATCGCATATGGCTTTGCGAATTCCAGATTCTTCCAGACCTTCCTGCCGGTCAAGTTGTATCTGGCCGACCGCAAACTTTAAGACATGCACCAATTCCGAGTCGCCGTTCACAACTATATTGGGGTTGTGAGTGGCAATGATAATCTGACGCCTACTTTTATTTTCATGAATCTGTTTGACAATTAGGTCATATATCAAGGCATTGTCCAGATCATCTTCTGGCTGGTCTATAATCAGCGGCTCTTTGCCGTGGCTCAGCAGAAAAGCAAGAATTGCCGATGCTTTTTGACCAGCGGAGCCTTTTTCCACGTTTTTAAATTCCCCAGAATTTGGGTCTTGAGCGTATTTGACACGCAACATATCTTCCGGCCACCATGAGTCCAGATGGTCAAAAGCAGCAGGTTGCTCTTTCAGCAAATCTTGTAGGCGGTTATCAAAACGCCTGTCAAACTCTGACCGTTTGCCATTTGCAATATCTAATGTCTTCTCTTTGATTTCCGAGATAATTTCTGGCAAATCTGACTCAGATATACTGAGGTTATCTTCCCATTTGTAGAGATCCCAAAGTATTCCTTCCCCAGCACATATCGCATTAGCAAAGGGACCGTCTCCCAGATGAAGGATGGATCTGTATTCGCTTTCCAGTTCCCTTATCTCACCGTATTGGACAAGGTCCATTTGCACAAAGTCATTTGAGCCGATGACTTTGTGCAAAAACTCCTCTCTCTTCTTGAACAATTCAAGGCGCAGTTGTTGGAAGTTCAACAGACAATTTTCAATTTGTTTGTCAGTCTCTGCGACTTCTTTCCGAATGGATTTCAGTTTGTTTAATTGTTGTTGGAGTAGGTCACGGTTCTGAACCCACTCACCATAAACCGAGATACTCAGTTCGCTCTGCTTTTCCTCATACTCTTTGACCAGCGCATTGTAGTTGTCAATGCTTGCCTGTAAGGCTTGATGCCATTTGCTTGATGAAATGGACTTCATTCTTTCATTTTTGAGTTTGTCAACATCTCCGGCGATTTTTCCTAAATCTTCGCCTATTTTTTTCAAATCTTGTGAAGATTGTTCATGTATACTCCGGATTTCATCAGTACTTTCATCTTGCTCTTCAAATAAATGAGCGGGGAAATCAGACAATTCTGCATCAGAAGCAACCCTTCTTACTTCAGCCGAAAGGTCATCAAAGATTCGGTTATCTGGAAGCGCATTTTTTTGTTGGCTGCGCTTTTGATACTGCTTTAGTATCTCGCCATGTCCTTTTTCTTCATATTGATTGAGGTCGTTTTCAACATCATTCAGGTCTATGTGAATCTGCTCCTCTTTGGACAATTGTCGCAACAACTCTCTTTTCCGTTCTCTTAATTGCAGAAACTGACTCTCTATACTTTTCCAGCGGGAGTCCCACTCCGCCTTGTCCACTTCGGGTGAGCGATCAATAATATTTAGTAACCCTCGTGAATTAGATGCTAACTCATCAATCTGTTTTTGACTGAAAATGTTTATCGGGAATCGCTCTTTTATTTTGTCGGTTTCTATAATTTTCCACTTTTCATCGGTTTTTTCTTCCAGCACAGCGCCTTCACCACTTTGTCTCCAATGGACCCGGTAGTTTTTACCTCGCCGGTGAAGTTCCAGTAAGATTTCCGTATTGTTCAACATAGCCCCTTGTTCTGATGATAGACGCATGAACTTGTCTAACCATGTCTTCTTCACATTCGGTGCTTCAGTAGCTAAACTTTGGTCGTGGCGTAAGGCGATACGTATTGACTCAAGAATTGTTGACTTCCCGGTGCCTCGCCCACCGATAACCGAGTTAAAGTGTGGATGCAACGGAATCGTAAAGGGATCCTTACGACCACAGTGATTCATATTCTCAATAGTTAGTTTGGACAAGAAAACATCAGGGAGGTGATTGGGATCTTCTTCTTGGTTTTTTACGCAGAATTCCTGATCCTGCAATGCCAGCCGCACCCCTTCAATTGATGGTCTGCTCATTTTGACCCAACTGTAGCGCTTTCCAATATCGTCCGGCTTATGAGAGTCGGAGCCTCTCACTTTGGCAAGACCCTCCACCGCTTTTTTCAACTGCGGGTCGGCATCGTCAAATTTGTTTGGGTCACAAAATTCGGCGACAAATATAGATTTCAGACTTTTTTCAAGTTCCGGCGTTAGCGAGGTAGTTTCTTCCAGTAATCCTTTCTTATGATCAATATGTGCGGGTATGGCAATGCCGTCCGCATTCTTGATTTTGTTAACAACTCCGGCAAAATCAAGTCCCTCTGTTTCGGTATGTTTTTTATCGCCATGTCCGGATGTAATGCCGCAAGCACCCAACACCCGGATCACTTTATTGCTATCGCAGTTTGGATCAAAAATAGCCAGCAGATGAACACCACTCCTGCTATCGGCAACAGTGATTTCAACTCCGGGGAAAATAGTAAGAGATTTGTACCAGTCAGGCTTTACATTAAGTTTTCGCAGTTCTTCGTTTTTTTCTTTTAACTTATCAATCCAGCCGCCTGAATTATGGTCTGTGACCGCCACGCAATCAAGGTTGGACTCCATAGCTTTCCGCAACCATTCTTCCGGTTGAATTTCTTTACAGGACTTATCACCCTGACCGTAATCATTGGATGCGGGCGTATGCGTGTGAAAATCAAACTTCCACCATTTGCTTCCGAGGAAAGTCCAGTTTTCTGTCATCTCGTTTTCAACTCGGTGTTGTGACCGCTCCTCAAATCTCCGCTATCTCTTTTTCCTTCTTCTCAAGCAGCGCGTTGATTCGCGCTATGAACTTGTCAGTTGATCCCTGTATGCCGTCAAGCGCTTTCTTGCTCTCGTCCTTTGACATCTCGCTGTCTTTTTCCATCGCCTTGACCCTCGTGTTCAAATCCTTTCTCGCCTGCCGGATGGAAACCCGGTGGTCTTCCGCTATTCTGCCCGCAACCTTTGTCAACTCGCCCCGCCTCTCCCCGCTGAGCGGCGGCACGGAAAGCCGTATCGCCTTGCCGTCCCTCACCGGCGTGAGGCCAAGGTCGGACTGGTTTATCGCCTTCTCTATCTCGCCCGTAACCGTCTCGTCCCACGGCTGTATAAGAACCGTCTGCGGGTCGGGCGCGCTCAGCCCCGCAATCTGACCCAGCGGCATCTTTGCGCCGTGATAGTCAACCTCAAGCCCCTCTATCAATCCCGTGGACGCCTTGCCCGTCCTTATCTTCGCAAGTTCGGACTCAAATGCGGAGACGGTCTTTTCCATCCTGCCCGCCGCCTGTCCGGTGATTTCAGAAACCGCGCCGCTCATTTTGCCCCGTTCCAGACCCTTGTCCCGATCTTCTCGCCGAGAACAGCCCTTTTCATGTTGCCCTTTTTGAACAGGTCAAACACCACTATCGGAATGCCGCTCTCCATGCACAGCGATATGGCGGTCGTGTCCATCACATCCAACTCCTTCTGTATCGCCTCCATGTAGGTCAGTTCCTCAAACATTGTCGCATCCCCGTGCTTTTTGGGGTCTTTGTCATATATGCCGTCCACCTTTGTTCCCTTCATCACTACATCCGCCCCGATTTGAAGGGCGCGCAGAGACGCCGCCGTGTCGGTCGTGAAAAACGGGTTGCCCGTTCCCGCGGCGAAGATCACCACCCTGCCTTTCTCAATGTGCCGGAGCGCGCGGCGCTTTATGAAGGGCTCGGCCACCTGCTTTATCTCAAGGCCGCTCTGAACCCTCGTGTCAACGCCGTGCTTTTCAAGATAGTCCTGAAGCGCAATGGCGTTTATCACCGTCGCAAGCATCCCCATGTAGTCCGCCGTTGACCTGTCCATCCCCTTTGCGCCGGGGGAACTGCCCCTGAAAAAATTGCCCCCGCCGATTACAAGGCCAATGTCAACGCCAAGTTGCGCAAGGTCTCTCAACTCCGCCGCCACCTTGTCCAGAGTGGCGGAGTCTAAGCCGAATTCATCTTTTCCCTGAAGGGCTTCGCCGCCTATTTTCAGAAGGATTCTTTTGTAAAAGGGTTTTTTCTTTCCGTCCGGCGGCATGGCGGGCGAGCCTCATTCAACGGACTCTCCAAGTTGAAACCTGGTGAATCTTCTGACCACAATGTTTTCGCCCGTCTTGGATATGGCGGCCGATACAAGGTCGCCAATCTTGGTTTTCGGCTCCCTGATGTAGTCCTGCTCAAGGAGGCACACCTCTTTGCAGAATTTCTCAATGCCGCCCTCAACCATCTTTTCCAGCACCTTTTCCGGCTTGCCGGACTCCTTTGCGCGCGCGAGGATGATTTCCCTTTCCTTCTCAAGCGTTTCGGCGGGAATTTCCTCCCTTGAGGTGTAAAGCGGGGCGGTCGCCGCTATCTGCATGGCTATCTCTCTTGACAGGCCCGAGAACTCCTCGTTCCTCGCCACAAAATCGGTCTCGCAGTTGATTTCCAGCATCACCCCTATCTTGCCGCCCGGATGAATGTATGAGGCGACTATACCCTCCGGCGTTTCCCTGCCGGTTTTCTTTGAGGCGCGGGAAGCGCCCTTTATTTTGAGGATGTCAAGCGCCTTGTCCATGTTGCCGCCGGACTCCTCAAGAGCCTGCTTGCAGTCAATAAACGAAGCCCCCGTGCGGTCTCTCGCCTCTTTTACCATTGCAGAACTTATATCCGCCATGCCTAACTCTCCGCCTCTCCCTTGTCCTCTTCTTTCTCCGCCGCTGCGGGTTCGGGCTTTTCCGCCGCTCCGCCGCTTTCCGGCTCTTTCCCCGCCGCCGCGCTCCGCGGTTCGTCCTCTTCCTCTTCCTCCCCTCCGAACTTCCTGAACACATGGACTCTCTTCTCAACTATCGGCCCGTCTTCCTGCCCGGTTTTCTCCCGCGCCTCCTCTTCGGGAAGGTCTTTGACCGTCTCCGCATACACCGCCGCGCCCTCCGCGCAAGCGTCCGCTATTTTTGACGTGAACAGTTTTATCGCCCTCATGGCGTCATCGTTTGTGGGGATGATGTATTCAACGCCTGTGGGGTCGCAGTTTGTGTCCACAAGGCCGATGACCGGTATGCCGAGTTTTACCGCCTCTTTGAAGGCGTTTGATTCTTTGTGAGTGTCAACGATGAATACCGCGTCCGGAAGCCGCTTCATTGAGGCAAGCCCGCCGATAAGCCCCGACAGTTTCGCCGCCTGTTTTCTGAGTTTGACGGCCTCCTTGTAGGGAAGCATGTCCATCTTTTTCTCTTCCTCGTTCTTCCGGAGTTCCTCCAGATACAGCAGCCGCGAACGTATCGTGCCGAAGTTGGTGAGCGTGCCGCCCAGCCACCGCAGGTTTACGTACGGCATGCCGCACCTTTCGCTTTCCTCTTTGATTATGCCGCTCGCCTGCTGTTTTGTTCCCACAAACAGAACAATGCCGCCCTTTGAGGTCAGTTCAACGGCAAACCTGTAGGCGACCTTGAACAACTCCACGGTCTTTTGAAGGTCTATGATGTGGACGCCGTTGCGCACGCCGAAAATGTGGGGTTTCATTTTCGGATTCCAGTAGCTTTTCTGATGCCCGAAATGCGCGCCCGCCTCAAGCAGCCGCTTCATTCTTATCTCATCGCCTTCTTCGGGGGCGTCCTGGGTCTCCGCGCCTCCGGGCTCTTCGTAGTGTTCGGTTTCTTCACTCATCCTGTTGATTTTCTCCGCCCGCCCGCTTGCGGGCAGGGCAAGTTTCTACACAAATGCGGAGTTTTTATCAAGTGCCTTTCTGTTATAGTTGACCTCTATGTCCGGAGGCCGCTCGCACCTTTTTATAATCAATCCCGCCGCCGGGCAGGGCGGCACGGCGGTTTCCGAGGGGGAAATCTCGCGGTTCTGCCGGGCGCGCGGGGCGGATTTTGAGATTCGCCGCACCTCCGCCCCCGGAGATGCGGGGCGCATTGCGTCCGCCGGGGTGAAGGAGGGTTTTGCCCGGATTGTGTCCGTGGGCGGAGACGGAACTTCAAGCGAGGTTGCCCGCGCGGTGGCGGGCACGGGGGTGATAATGGGCGTTGTGCCGGCGGGGAGCGGAAACGATTTCCCCTCCGCGTGCGGCGTTCCCTCCCCGGCGGAGGACGCCCTTGAGGCGGTGTTTGCGGACAGCCGCCTCAAGGTTGACGCGGGCTCGCTTGACGGCAGGGGGTTTGTGAACGGCCTCGGCATAGGGATGGACGGGGCGATTGCGGCGGGGTTTCCCCGCTTCCGTTTTCTGGGCGGGTTTGCCGGATACCTTGCCGCGGCGGGCGCGGCGGCGGTAACTTTCAGGGGGTTTGCCGCCGCCGTGCGGTCGCCCGGAGGCGACGCCGGGGGGCGCTGCCTGCTTGCCGGGGTTTCAAACGGGCCGAGCCAGGGGGGGTTCAGAATCTCGCCCGCCGCAAAGCCCGATGACGGGCTTCTGGACTTCCATTTTATTTGCGACATGCCGCCGCCGCTGAGGGTTTTGCGCCTTGTGTCGGTGATGGCGGGAGCGGCGGGCGGCGGCTGGATAAGCAGGTTTCAAGCCGCCTCCGCAATCATTGAGACCGAAACCGACCTTCCCGCCCACATGGACGGAGAGCCGTTTGTTCTGGAGGCGGGGGAGCATGAGATTTCAATACGCAAAGGGGCGCTGAGTGTGCTTTCTCCGGCGGGGAGCGTATAATCCGCCGTGTTGCGGAAGGTCAAATCCGTGGTGGCCGTGGCATTGTGCGCGGTTGCCACGACCGTTTTCGGAATTGCGGGGGTAAGTTTTTCGCTTGCCGCGCCGCGCCTTGTGATACCGCTTGCCGTCCGCCCGTGGGGAAAGGCGCTGCTTTTGTGCCTCGGCGTGCGGCTGAGGGTGGGCGGCATTGAAAATATTCCGCGCGAACCGTCTGTTATAATGTACAATCATCAAAGTTCCGTTGACATCCCGGCTCTTGTCGCTTCCCTGCCGGGGCGGTATAAACTGGTTATGAAGGATGAGGTTCTCAAAATCCCTTTTGTGGGATGGGTTTCAAAGTTAAACGGGCACTTTTTTGTGTCGCGGGACGGCGGAAGCGGAGACTCAAGGCAACTGAAACTTATGGCGCGCGCAATTCGTGAGAAAAAACAGACCCTCGTGCTCGCCCCCGAAGGGACGCGGAGCGAAAGCGGCAAACTGCTTGATTTCAAAAAAGGCGGCTTTCTGCTTGCGGCGCTTTCGGGCGCGCCGGTTGTTCCGATGGTCATACGGGGCGGCATAGGCGTAAAGCCGAAGCGCGGCCCGCTTAAAACCGGCGGGGAGATGAGCGTTGATTTCCTCCCCCCCGTCCGCGCGGCGGAGGGCTCCGGAGGAAGGGCGGCGATGGACATGCTTGAGCGCGAAACCAGAGACGCAATGCTGCGGGGGCTGGAGCAACAATGAACCGGATAGCGGACGTTGACCTTAAAACCATAGTTTCCCTGACGGGCATGCCCCGGTTGCGCAATGTTGCCAACCCCACAGACCCGCGCGCCATGGCTTCAAACGTGAGGGTGGCTTTCCGCCCCGTCCCGCCGCGATACGGGAACGGGCGCATCAGGGAGTTTTCCGGCGAACTGAAGGCGAGTCTGCTCCGGATTGGCGTTACGGTTGTTCCGTGGGAGGAGGCGACCGTTCAGGACGGCGCGTTTGGAATCCTGTCGCGTGTTTTCAACATCCGGCGGGTCAAGAGAGACATCAACGCGGTGGTGGACGTAAAAAGAGAGCCGTCCATACTGCGCAGGGCGCTCAGCGCAATTGCCGAGGCCGTTTACCTTTATGTGAGAAAGCCCGGCAGGTCTGTGATGGAGATTCTCAAGATCAGCGGCTGGGCGGACGACTTCACGCAGAAATACATTCAGGACCCGTTCAGCACGCAGGTCATAACCATCGTTCCGCTTGAGAGCGAGTTTGAGGACGAGAACACCACCTACGATGTGAAGATAGAGATAGGGCTCAGCCACCTGATAGGCACGATGTCTGAGATAGTGATAGGGGTGTCGGAGGACAATTTTGCCATAATCAACATGAACCTTTCGGACTCGGTTTACTCTCACGGGCAGCTTGACGGGTTTGTGCTGAACTCGCTTGTTCCCAAAATTTACGCGCCCATAAAGCCGCCCATTCTCAGCAGGTTCAAAATCTCCGAATACAATCCGGCGGAGAATGAAAACACGGGCGCGCTGGCGAGTCTCGGCAAGATGGTCAGGCCGACGGGGCTGTTTCCCGAAGGGTATAAGTTCAGCGAGCGCATAAGCCGCGTTTCGCACCGCGATGTGCTCAGCAACATACTTGACGGCAGAACGGGGGTTTCCTACGGCTTCATAGCAATAGTTGAGCCGCCCGAATACAAGGGCGAGAGAGACATAACCGAGGCGGAGTGGAACGCCTTTGCCCCGGTCAGGGGGATGAGCGATGTGAGGGAGTCTTCTCTGGGCAGGTGGTATATCAGGATAAATGTCGGCGGCAGGGAAATCTTCAGGCAGATTCCCGACCTGTGGACGGTAACCTCGCGGTCGGGTTGCGACAAAACCAATCTTGACCCCATGACGGACATTGTGCGCATAGGCATCATCAACGGGCAGTTGCATTTGCAGATACCGGCGGGCATGGACCTTTCGCGCCGCGACATACGCCCCTCTTTTGACACTTTTGTCATTCTTGCGCAGGCGTTTTCCTTTGCCCTTTACATGCCGGAGGTGGTTGAAAAGGACGGCATATCCATACTGCATTTTCACGGATACCCGTCTCCCGAATGGTTTCGGGCGGGCGAGGTGTGCGAGGGGGCGGACAATCCCTCCCTGCCGTGCGGAACGGTTGAGGCGGCGCTTTTGAACTATGCGGCGGTTTACAAGGTGGCGGACAGTCCGCCCGCGGACGGCGATATGAAAATTCTGTGTCTTGTTGAGAGCGATCACGGGGTCAACATAGTGGGCGCGGACAGGGGCTACATGGTGGACAGGCTGAAAAACGGCGCGGAGCGCGGCAGCATAATGCTCGGCGGCAAGTATCTTTCAATGCTCAAACAGCAGGCGGGGCGTCCGGCGGCTTGAAGCCGTTCGGTTGCCTGATGAAATCCGTTATAATTCCGTTGTTCAAACGGAGGGCTGGCAGAACGGCTAATGCACCGGTCTTGAAAACCGGCGTCCTCACGGACTTGGGGGTTCGAATCCCTCGCCCTCCGCGTGTTTGTTTTTCTTAACATCGTTCTTGACAGTATTTTTAACATTATTTAGGCTGTTGATATGCCAAAGGGAGGTTCAACAGCCATGGTTAAGGGTGTCGCCGGATTTATAAAGCGGCAGAGGATTAAAAGGGATATGACTCAGGAGCGGGTTGCTTCGGAGATGGGATTGACCCGCCAGACTTACGGTCAGATAGAGAGCGGGAAGCGGGACATTATGCTTTCGGAGGCGAAGAAACTTGCCGCCGTTTTCGGCATGTCTCTCGGCAGTCTGGTTGCTCTCAGGGATGACGGGTATGAAGTTATTCTTGAGGAAACGCCGGAAGGGGAAGCCGCGCCCGCGCCGCAGATTCGCGTTACCCGCGAGGACCTTGAAAAGTTCAAACAGGTTTTGCTTTACGTGCTTTGCGAGGTCGGCGGCAAGCCGAATGTCGGTGAAACCGTGCTGCATAAACTTCTGTATTTCATTGATTTTGACTACTACGAGAAGTTTGAGGAGAGCCTTATGGGGGCTGCATACATCAAGAACACTCACGGCCCCACATCGGTCGTTTTCTCAAAGATAGTTGAGAGGATGGCGGAAGAGGGGAAGGTTATAAAGGTGGACGCCGATTATTTCGGCAAACCGCAGAAAAGATACATTGCGCTGAACCCTCCCGACCTCAGCGCTCTTTCGGCGCGGGAGGTCAAGCATATTGACGATGTTCTGGCGCGTCTTTCCGACAAAAGCGCAAGAGAGATAGCGGACTATTCCCACGGGGATATTCCGTGGAGAATAGCGAAGTCCAACGAGGAGATTTCCTATGAGGCTGTTTTCTACCGGGATGAAAAATACTCCGTAAGGGATTATGAAGATGATCTTTGATGAGTTGCTGGAGTTCCAACGGGAATTCAAGAAACTTGAGAAGAAATACAAATCCCTGCCTGATGACTTCGGGCAATTTTGCAGGGTTGTTGAAGATGACCCGAACGGAAAGAACAAAAAACACTTCAGCACTCTTTTTCACGATGAGTATGTGAGGGTTGTAAAAGCGCGTTTTTTCTGCCTGTATCTGAAAAGGTCATCCCTGCGCATTGTCTATGCGTATGCGGAAAGTGAGGATAGGGTGGACTTCATTGAACTGTATTACAAGGGGGACAAGGAGAATGAGGACGGGGAGAGGGTGGAGAGGTATTTGAAGGAGCGGGCGGCGGTGTCGTCCGGTATAGTTTGACCGATGAAAAAGGACACAAGCAAAGACAAGTTGCAGCAAAGCCCGAAGCGCAAAGACCGCAAAATCGGCTCTCTTAAAGGCAAGATTTGGATATCTCCCGACTTTGATGACCCCTGCCCTGAGATTGAGGAGATGTTTTACGGGAAGACGGAAGAAGAGGACTTGACCTTAAAGCCACAATGAATATAGTTTAGTCAGACTTAGCCAATACAAGGAGGTGGCAGTTATGAAAGTGAACATGCACGAAGCGAAGTCTCAACTTTCCAAACTTGGAGAACTTGCTTGGAAAGGCGAGGAGATAGTCATTGCCAAAGCGGGCAAGCCTTATCTGTCTCTCACTCCCTACCGCAAAAAGCGCAAAGACCGCAAACCCGGTTCACTCAAGGGCAAGATTTGGATATCTCCCGACTTTGATGACCCCTGCCCGGAGATTGAAGAAATGTTTTACGGGTCGCTTGACGAAGACAAGTAATGCTCCGTTTGTTGATTGATACGCATGCGTTGCTGTGGTGGTTTGAGGACAGCAAAAAGATAGGAAAGCAGACCGACAGCGCTCTCAGGAACGGAGAGAATGAAATTTTTGTAAGCGCCGTAACGGGTTGGGAGATTGCCATTAAAAGCAATCTCGGCAAGTTGAAAGCTCCTCCGGACCTGGAATCAGTCATTCTTAAAGACGGCTTTGACACTTTGCCTTTAACTTTCTTTCACGCCCGGCGGGCGGGTGAACTACCGCTTCATCACAGAGACCCTTTTGACCGCATGCTTGTCGCCCAAGCGCAAGCGGAAGGTCTTACAATCGTTACAAGGGATGAAAAAATTGCTCTTTACGGAGTGAGCACCTTAGATGCGAGGGAGTAGGAGTTTCACTCTCTTGCGCTCTATTGAAATGTGTTTAGATTAAAACCATCGGCAACTTGCCGATAAGGAGTAAGAACAATGGGAAGAACACCGAATGATGACAGAAGCGACAGCATGAACCCGAACAATGACGCTTACCAGTCAAGCATGGACAACCACACAGACCAACTCAACCCGAACAATGACGAATATAAGGGTGAGGACAAGGAAGAGACGGAAGAAGAAGATGAATAAAGCGGTTTGCCGGTAACACACGAAACCATCGGCAACTTGCCGAGAGAGGCTTTAAAGATGAAAAAGACACCAAACAAGAGGGCTGATGTCAAAAACCAGAACAACCCCGCTTACAAGGCGGACAGGACCAATCGCAACAAACAGCGTAAGTCCAACAACCGGAAGACGGGGAACAACAAGAGCGGGAAGAAGTAATAAAGCGGTTTGTCAGTAACACACAAAACCGGCGGCAGTATCTTTGATGAGCGGGTTGACGCCCTTGTCAACCCGGTCAACTGTGTCGGCGCGATGGGCGCGGGGCTTGCGCTCCAGTTCAAAAAAGCGTTTCCCGAAAACTTCAGGGCGTATGCCGAATTGTGCGAAACCGGCGGCTTGAGAACCGGGGAGATGTTTGTCTTTGAAACGGGCGCGATGTTTCCCACGCATATAATCAACTTTCCCACCGAAAGGCATTACAAAGACAAGAGCAGTATGCAATACATAGAGGACGGGCTTCTTGCCCTTGTGGATGAGGTTGAAAGGCGGGAGATTGAGTCAATCGCCATTCCGGCGCTTGGGTGCGGGTTAGGGGGGCTTGATTGGGGGGATGTCAAGCCGCTTATAGTCGGGATGTTTGAAGATATGGAAGAGGTTGAGGTGGTGGTGTTTGAACCGCAGGAGGAAGGGGATGAGTGTTCCTGAAAATCCCAAAATCTATCACATAGTGCATGTTGACAGATTGCCTCACATTCTTGAGGAGGGTTTTCTTTTGTCCGATTCAGAGATGAGTAAGCGTAATCATTCTGGCACAAAGATTGGCAATCCAAGAATCAAGGAGAGGAGGCTTTCTAGAAAATTAAAAAGTCATCCTGATTTGTCGGTGGGTGATTGCGTGCCGTTTTATTTTTGCCCCCGCTCGCCAATGCTTTATGCAATCCATAAGCAGAATGAAGATCTTGAGTACAAGGGAGGAGAGGACGAAATCATTTATTTGGAAGCAGATTTGCACGAATTTGTCTCACGGATAATAGACAAGAATCTTCGTTATGCCTTCACAACTTCAAACGCTGGGGCTTCTAATTTTGAGGACTATTCATCTCTTGACGATTTGGACAAGATAGATTGGGGAATTATCGGATCACATAGTTGGTGGGATGGTCAAGACACAGAAGAGGACAAAGAAAGAGCAAAGCAAGCAAGGCAAGCGGAATTCTTGGTTGAAGGACGGTTCTCTTGGCTCTTAGTTTCCAATGTGTATGTTAAAGTTCCCCGTGTGAGAGAGCAAGTCTTGGAGTTTTTAAAAATGACATGGCGAAGGCCCCCTGTTGAAGTGAAGCGGGAATGGTATTATTGAGGTAAGGGTCAGATGTCTATTACATACAAAACCGGCGGCAACATAGTTGATGAAAGCGCCGATGCGCTTGTTAATACTGTCAACTGTGTTGGAGTGATGGGGAAGGGTGTAGCCGCAGAGTTCAAGAAACGCTTCCCGGACAACTTTGACAAATACGCCACCGCTTGCTCAAAGAACAAGATCAAGCCGGGAGAGATGTTTATTGTTAAAACCGGTTTGATGTTTCCGGGTTACATTGTCAATTTCCCGACAAAGCAGCATTGGCGCGGTGGTAGTAAGATGCAATACATAGAGGACGGTCTTAAGGATTTGGTTACAAAGATTAAAAGGCGTAAAGTTCAATCAATAGCAATGCCGCCATTGGGGTGCGGATTTGGAGGGTTGAAATGGTCGGAGGTTCGCCCGCTTATTGAGAAATCTTTTGAGAAGATGGAAGGTTTAGATGTTACGATCTTTGAGCCACAGGATTCTCCTTCGGATGAGTTTAGCTACTTGGAAGGAGATATGGAAGGGACATTGGGGCAAGCGGTGATGATGGAGAAAGGCTAGGGGAATGAGTCTTCTCTAATGAGCAATTTTATGGTAGTGTATCTGGATTATGAGTAATTTCACGCAAGGAAAATTATCAATCAAAACCCTTTCTCTTTGGGATGAGAATGCTCGCTTCCCGGATATATACTTTAAGAAAACAGAAGAAGAGTTGGTAGATTACTTTGTTTCTGAACAAGGATTCAAAATATATGAATTCGCCAAGGAAGTCGTAAATGAATTTGACCTTCCTCAGATTGAAAAATTAGTTGTTCTGGATCTGAACAATAGAAAGATAGTTTTGGAGGGAAATCGTCGCCTCACAGTTTATAAGCTTTTGGCTAATCCAGAGATAGCCAGCAACGAGAATGTTCGAAGTCGGTTCAGGGAACTAAAGAAACGAATACAAATCAATAGTGATTTTAGGCTTGAGTGTATAATTACAGAGGACAAAGATTCAGGCCTTCGTTTCGTTGAGAGAAAACATCTGAAGAGTAATAATGAAATTCCTTGGGGAGATAATGAAAGGGCTCATCATAATGCTCGTATGGGTAATGCACGAAAAAAAGAACTGTTAAAAGTTGCCATTACTGAAAAAATA
>JAPOUR010000059.1 GCA_026708565.1 Candidatus Dadabacteria bacterium | reverse complement strand
GAAAGACATTAAGGTTGAGTTCAAAATTACCGAAGACAATATAAAAAGCCGCCTTGACTGTTCACGAGAAGAGTTAGATTTCACCGTCATAGATGATGAAAACAAGAAGAAAAAGATTCTCATAGAAAAACTTGACTACTTAAAAGAAACAACCGGCATACTGAAACTAAATGGCGACGAAACCAAGTGTGGAATAGTCTTCACTCCTAATGTTAACGGATATAAAGGTTGTGTTGATATTGCAAATATACTTCAAAAACACTTTCAGACAGAAGTCAGATGGTTTGCTGGCTCAACCCTTGCGACAGGATTCACGAGGAAACGGCAATCCGAATACACTAGAGAATCCCAAAAAGGATTCAAGGAAAATCAGTTTTCTTTGATAGTGGCAACCAAAGCCTTTGGAATGGGTATAAACAAACCCAATATCCACTACACTTTCCACTACGGCATACCGATGTCAATAGAAGGGTTATACCAGGAAGCAGGTCGGGCAGGAAGAGACAGAATCAAATTCAAGAAAGAAAAAGCTCAATGTTTGATTCTGCTTTCTAAATCTGACGAAACACATCTCTCTAAACTCTGGGAGAGAGAAACACCTCTGTCTATTGTAAAAGAAATACAAGAAAAAGACAAAACAAGTGGAGATATCAATACCAATCTCTTCTTGTTTTGTAAAGACTTGGAAGTCATACCAAAAGAATTTTCAGTCATGAAATCTTTATACACTCGATTTGCAAAACCAAATCAAAACGGAGTTAAAATAACATGGAAAAAATACAAACGAAACGAATTAACTGAAAAAGCGAGCCAACAAACTGAAAGAGCTATTTACAAACTTAGCCAGATTGGAGTTGTAAAAGATTGGACAATTAATCACAAAGATGGCTGTTTTGAAGTGGACTTTAATGATTTTTCCGAACAAACCATACTAACATCTCTTTTAGAAACGATTAGAAAATATGATCCTGAGTACTCACTTGTAAAACTTGAAGAAGATTCCCAACATATATACCAAAAGTTTCTTGATTACCTGAAACGCAACCACAATAAAACAAATGCTACTGACAACGCTTTGTTGAACCCTTCAAAGACAGACAAATACATGCTCAGGTTGCTTGACTGGCACGATGAAAACTTCATATACAGCAGAAGACAATCTTTAAGAAATGTGTATAAATGGTGTTGTGATCTCGCGGACAAAGGGGGAAAAACCAAGGAAGAATTCAAAAAGTACCTTGAAGATTATTTCAGGTTTTCAGAAACAACTGACTCTCTACAAATTATAGCAGAAACACCTGCAAACTATAAAGAATGGTTCAAAGTCTTCTATCAGCCTCAATCTTCCCGTTTGAAGACAAAAGAAGAACAGCAAAGTTTAAGAAGTAGTTTGAGCCGCTTTTTAGAAACATACAAAGAGAATTCAGGACTGAACCTCATCAGTGGTCTGCTACACTTATTGCTGGATGACTATGAGGACAGGGATGGGAATGGGAAAAGCAGACTTGAAGGGTCACTGGAAAAGATTCAAAAATATGGACCTTATGAAAAACAATACATCATTGAAGAGATACTGAAGATTGGCAAGGAGTCCGATGATAAAAACAAGGCTCTTTTGGCTAAATCGCTTCACAAATTTTTTGACAGCGGGAAGTTCTTGTATACATTGCACGGAGTGTTAAACGATTCTTACTCGTTAGCAATCTTGCTTCAGCAAGCAAGCAACAGATTGCAAAGAGTGAAGGAGAACTTGAATGACGGACTTAAAGAAATTGGATAAGACCATCAAAGACTTGGATGAAACATCCAATGAGTTGAAAGAATACGGTAAGATCTACAAGGGAATTTCTGCGTTGAGCAAAGAAGCAGCAGAAGTGACTGACAGACTCAAAAAAACCAATAACAATCTTTCCGAGATAGCAAGCAAACTTGAATCCTTAATCAAGAAGCAAGACCAACAATTCGAAAATGTGGCAGAGAAAGCCGCCGAGGGTTTTTTCAAAGAAACCAACCGCAACCTCTCCCGAATAGTGGAAACAATTGAATCCGTGATAAAAGAGCAAAACCAACAGGCTGAAGACATCAAAAAAGAAAACAAAGAAAACTTCACTCTCTTGTTGGACAACCTCAAACTACAGTTAGAAGCCCAGAATCAACACATTGCAAATATGGAGAAAACTTTTTCTCTGTCCTCAGACAACATCCAAAAGAGCACGAAAGAAACTCTTGAGAATATGGTTAGCCTTCAAATACAGTTGTCTAATGATATGAAAAGTAGATTAACAAAGTATCTTGTCGCTATGGCATTGGTTGCAATGGGAGTAGGCGCGGGGATTGCTTTGTACTTTATGAGAATTTGACTTGTAATGCCTTGCATGAATAGAGAAAATTAGGAGTTGAAATATAATGAACTGGTCAAATGGACTTGATGAGGAAACGCCTACTTTTAAGATAGCCTCTTCGAATAATAGTCGCATTCGTGTCATGGCCGGTCCGGGAACAGGTAAGTCTTTTGCCATGCAAAGGCGAGTTGCTCGGCTGTTAGAAGAAGGTGTTGAACCATCTGAAATCCTGCCTGTGACTTTTACCCGAGTGGCTGCAGAAGACTTGCATCGTGAATTATCTAGTATGGATGTCTATAGATGCGACGAACTCGAAGGAGTTACTCTCCACAGCCTCGCTCTGCGGATGCTAATGCGGACTAATGTATTGAGGGCAACAGGACGTACTCCACGACCACTGAATAAGTTCGAGATAGAGCCACTGATTTATGATTTGAAAGACAAACATGGCGGAAAACGCAAAGTAATTAAGCTAATTGATGATTACCAAGCCGCTTGGGCTCGACTCCAAAATCAACAGCCAGGATATGCACAAAAATCCGCAGACATCGCCTTTGAAATAGACATTATAGGGTGGTTGAAGTTCCATAAGTCTATGCTGATTGGCGAGGTTGTTCCTCAACTTTACCAATACTTACACTCTAATCCAACAGCAACAGAAAGAAGTAATTACAAACATATTCTTGTGGATGAATATCAAGACCTGAACCGTGCTGAACAAGAGGTAATAGAATTGTTATCTGATGTAGCCGATGTGTGCATTGTCGGGGACGATGATCAGTCTATATATAGATTTAAACATGCCCATCCCGATGGTATCCGAGAGTGGACTACTATTCATCCAAGGGCAGATGATTTGGATTTGGAGATATGTCGCCGCTGTCCCACCAGGGTGGTTGAAATAGCAAACAACCTGATTAAGAATAATAATACATCACGCTCAAAGCCTCGATTAACCCCCAGGCTCAAAAATGGCAAAGGTAATGTGCGAATTTTCTCATATCGCACAATCGCAGAGGAAGTTAAGGCTGTTTCATCAATAGTCTCTGAGATGATTGCAAGTGGCATACCCCCCAGAGATATTCTCATTCTCACACAAAGCAAAGCTTTTGGCACACCACTATATGAAGCCCTTGTAGCAAAAAGTATTCCCACCAAATCTTATTATGTGGAATCTGAGTTGAGTCACGAAGATGCACAACGAGCATTTACCCTCCTTAAACTCTTTGTGAATCATGAAGATAGGGTTGCATTAAGATGGCTTATCGGCACGGGTATAGGTAACTGGAATTCTGCTGGCTATAGTCACATTAGAGAGCATTGTGAGAAAAACCGTATGTCACCTTGGGAGACAATGACACAGATTGTGCAAGGGACACTAATATTACCTTATACGAAAGGTATCATTGAGTCTTTCCGCAAAGTTGTTAAAGATTTGTATGCCTTAGAAACACTTCCTAATCTTCGAGCCGTTGTAGATAATCTTTTTCCTAATGAGCAAGATTCCACTCGAGATATGCGCAAACTGGCGTTAAAAATTCTTGACCAAATGACAACTGACGACCGCACTGAATTCGTTCGAGAAATTTCCACATCAATTAGTCAACCTGAAATTCCTACCGAGATCACAGATGTGCGAATTATGAGTTTACACAAGAGCAAAGGACTCAGTGCACCAGTGACTGTGATTGCTGGGTGCGTTCAAGGACTACTTCCGCGTCTGCCAGATAATAGTCTCTCCAATGCAGAAAAAATACAACACATAGAAGAAGAGAGACGTCTTTTCTATGTGGGAATCACGCGAGTGAAAGCCATGCCGCAAAAAGGGAAACCAGGAACACTTATTCTTACTTATTCCAAACAGATGCCAGTTGCTACTGCCTATTCAGCTCGTGTTTCACCCTATGGGAAGCAAAGTGGACAAGCTCTTTTCCATGCAAGTCAATTTATCAATGAACTACAATTAACACCGCCATCTGTCGGTAGGTAAATGCGTCTCTCACAGAGCAGAAACATACTTACAAAAGATTAAGTTCCCCCTGACGCACTCCTGTTTTTTCCGAAAACCTTATAGTTTCGCCAAAACGAGACTTCAACTCATACCCACACTTCCCAATCAACCCCTCAACATCCTCAAGCGACTTCACAGAAACAAACCTCCTATCCGGTGAAAAATAAACATCCGCTTCCTTCCGTTGCTCCAGCAAGTTGAAGATATTATTCAGCGTCCCCCTACTCTTGCCGTCCCATATCATAATGCCGAAATCAGCAACACGGCTCATTTCGGCATCTTTCATCGCAAAGTATTTGAAATCCTTCCTCCTGCCCCCGGAGTCAATCACGACAGTCTCCCAATTCCCCAAATTGTTCCTGTATTCCCCGTCCATACAGTAGATAACCACATTCTTATAACCTTCCTGAGCAAAGAAACCCTGAACCGCTTTATCCGCGCCACCGGCTTCTCCGACCACAACTTTGCAGTTGCTTGCTATTACACTATTCAGCCTTGCGCGGACAGTTGAATTCAATCGCGGCAACTTCCGCGAACCGCCAATAAAGACCGTCTTCATTTTAATCACTTCCTTCAATCCTCTTAATAAACTCTTCAAACATCGGCACAGTAAACGCCACCTTTCCACGAGCCGGACTGTAAATTACTCCTTTTCGTATAATACTGTCTCGCTGTTTGCTGAGTTTTCCTGTGCTCACGTCAAGCCTTTTCGCAATATCGGACGAGCGGTATGGGCCATGTCCAAGTTCCGCCATTGCAACCACATAATCCTGCTCTTTGGGTGTCAACCGGTCATAGCGAACGCTAAAGAACCCTTCATCCAGCCTCCGTAGAGCCTCAGTTGAAGCCGTGTCAATATCCTCCTTGCTGATGGGAGAAGACTCCGCAATGTTCCACGCCTGAGACCCCCATTCCTGCAAAAAATAGGGGTAACCCCCCGTTCGAGTCAAAAGCCGGTCAAGAGCGGCGTCCGAGATTGACTCACCCTCATTCTCTATGGGTTGACGAATCGCTTTGACAGCCGCCACATTGTCAAGGGAGCCGACCTTCGGAAATTCAAACAGCCGCTCGGCATACGACTTCACATTACCCGCCATCGGAGCCACCTGAGGCAGACCGGCCCCGAAAAACAACACAGGCAGAGACTCCTGACTGACCCGATGGAGCGAGACAATCAGAGCGGCAAGTTCCTTTTTGCTCAAATACTGCAATTCATCTATCAGCAGACACCACGCTGTCTTTGCCGATTTTGCGGCTTCCCCAACTTTTAGAAACAGGTCGGGTAGGTCAAATTCAAGGTTGCCGCTGTCCGCCGTTCCGGGTTCCGCATCCACTGAAATCGTAACGTCCCCAACCGATATTTTGAAAACATTTGCGAAACCCTTCAGAGCACGCATCGCCTCATGGACATGCGCTTTGGCATTCTGAACCGCCGACAACTTCCTTAAGACCTGATGAATTTGCGGATACAAAAGGCCCGCCAAACTCTCGTTTTCGGGCGACTCTATAAAGGAAGTTAGACATTCGTCTGATTCGGCTATCCCCTTGATCTTATTTAAGAGAACGGTCTTACCCGTGCCGCGCAGTCCGAGGAGAATTTGAGATTTGGCATGGCGACCCGCAACAACTCGCTTGAGGGCGACCTCGGCACCGGAAACAATCTCATCACGACCAGCAAGTTCCGGCGGCTGACTGCCCGCCCCCGGCGCAAACGGATTTCTTACCGTGTTCATGGCGAAAGTATAACCTTTTATCCCCTTGTATACCAAGATTGGGTTATAAATAGGGATAAACGGGGATAAATAGGGATAAATGGTTATAAAGAGGGATAAACGGTTATAAATGGATAAAGAAGTTATAACTCCGTTTTCTCCAATGATTACAGTAACTTACCCCCCTCAATCCCCCTCCGCAAACTTCGCAAAACACTCCTCCCCCGTCATCTTCTCCCTCTCTCCCCCGAACTCATAAAACCCCGGCTTCTCGTCAATAAAGACCTCATGGGTGAATGCAAACCCCTTCCCGTCTCCGAACAGCCCGACCGGCATCATATGCGTATTGTTGCGCTTTATCCGGTAGAACAGATGAGTCCCGCACTTTCCGCAAAACCCCCTGTCCGCCCAGTCGGACGAGTCCAGAACCTTTATGTCGCTTTCACCCTCAAAAGCCACATCCGAACCGCAGTTAACGCCCATAAACGGGCCGCCGCTCCAACGTCGGCAAGTCCCGCAGTGGCACGCGCCCACATCCGTGCTCGCGCTTGCCGCCGTAAAACTGACCGCGCCGCACACACACTTTCCCTTTGCTTCCTTTACATTCGCCATCTTAATCCTCCTTGCTTTGGCATTGCACAACCCTACCCGCCCGTCAGTCAAAAAACACCCTGAACCCAAGACCCGGCGAGCGGTATTCAAGCGGCAGCAACCGGCCGCCGAAACTGCTTGCGGTCTGCTTTCCGGGAAGCAGCCAGTTGCCGCCCTGCGCCCACATCGCAAGGCCGCCCGCATCAACGGACACGCTGCGCGTCCATTCCGACACGCCCCCCGCAAGGTCGTTTATTCCGGCGGAGTTGCGGTCGCGCGAAGACCGCCCGCACACAAGGGGGCCCGTCATGGCGGCGTCTCCCGTTACGGCGGCGGACGGGTCATAGTCATCACCCCAAGGATAGCGGAGCAGATCGCCTCCGGCGGCGGCAATCTGCCATTCCTCGCGGGTGGGAAGCCGCCCTCCCGCCCACCGGGCGTAAGCGTCCGCCGCCCACCAGTTGACGCCGCTCACGGGCAAACGCGGGTCTTCCCTCTGCTCATCCCAGCCGAGCGGCGTGTAGTCCGTCCCCTCCGGCTCATTCTCATTCGCAAAAAGCCCCCACCGGGTCAGCCGGTCGGAAAGAAAACGCCCGTATTCCTCCCTGCTGACCTCGCACACGCCCGCCTTCACCGAACCGCCGCGCGCGCGGGCTTTTCGTAAAACCTCCACCGGCGGGTCTCCGGTTTCAGCGATGAAAGCCGCAAGACGGGGCAGACGCGCGCCCGGAGGCATGCCAGCGGGATACTCGCCGCCCGGTATTTGAACGGAACGTATTTCCGAACCCCAGGGCGCGGAGCGGGCGGGGGCGGAATCGTAAACACAGCGGAAGCCCAGATGGTGGCTTTTTATTGAGGGGGAAACCTCAATCCATGCGGGGTTGAGCGCATACAGCCGCCGCCCCCTTGCGCGAAGCGGAGGCGCGCCGTGAGCGGCGGGGCGGCGGAAACCTTCGGGCAG
This sequence comes from Candidatus Dadabacteria bacterium, assembly GCA_026708565.1. NCBI lineage: Bacteria > Pseudomonadati > Thermodesulfobacteriota > Candidatus Dadabacteria > Candidatus Dadabacteria bacterium. The sequence goes on along the minus strand of JAPOUR010000059.1, from coordinate 93,967 downwards.
GTCGCGCCGCCCCCTGCTCCACTCCATCACGTTGTGGTTCAACCCGCTTACCCCCTCCGGCGTTGAGGCGGACGGGTGGGCTTTGCACACCTGCGCCGCGTTGCGGTCAGGGTCGTTGTAGGGCCACGGCGAGCCGTCCCACTCATTTCCCCAAGGGTAAAGCCGCCCCTCCGCGCCGGACGCCGCCGCCTCCATCTCGTCCGTCCACGGCAGCCGCCCGCCGGCAGCCCCGCAATACGCGGCGGCGGCGGCAAAGTCCATCCCGCTTGCGGGCGATTTCAGCAAACCGGCAATCCGGTGTCCGGTGGAAATGCTTTTCAGGTCAACGGCGGACGCATTGACGGCGGCGGCGTTGGCGCTTTCCGCCCACCGGGCAAACATCTCATAGTCCCTTTGCGTTACCTCGCACTCGTCAATGCGGAACGGGGATATGTCCGCCGAACCCGAACCCTTTGAGAGCCGGGCGCGAAGTTCGGCGTCGGAGCGAATAACGTTCAGATCTTCCAGCACCGCCTCGTCAACGGAGCGCGCCGCCCCGCCGCCCTGCTGTAAAAGGGCGGGGATTTTGACCTCCGCAAGCGCGGACGGGCGGATTAAAAACCCCTGCCGCGTGAGCGCGAGCGAGGCGGCAATCAGAAGGGCAAACAGGGCAATGAACCCGCGCGGAAGAGCCGCGCCGCGAAACATCCTTTTCAGAAACAGCGCGAGTATGCCGAGGCCGAGCAATGCGTAAAACGCAAACAGCAGCCCCCTTGCCCCGAAAAACTGCGCGGGGCGGGGCGAGAGCAGGGAGCGCCCGTCCAGCAATGCGCGGTTGTTCAGCGGGTCGGTAAGAATCCGGCCCTCCGAATCAATCCGCGAATAAATGAAGCCGACTATAAAATCGTTGAATTCCGGCGAAACATGCGCCACGGCGCGCCAGCGCGGCACGGACGGCAACTCCTGTGACGGCGGCATAAGCAGAACCGAACCCCATCTCACCGGCAGGCGCAGACCGTTCCAGATGTCGGGGTGGGAATTGAGGTTGATAACCGGGCGGGCTTCGGAGGAAAACTGCCCCGGACCGGAGATGAGCGCCGCATGAGACAGCAACCGGTTCGGCTTGAACGCAAGCGCGGGCTCTCCGCCGGGAGACTCCTCTTTCAGTATCAGGAACGGCTGAACGGGCAAATCCGCGCCGAAGAGGCCCTCCACAATGCCGCGCTGCCACATAACGCTGCCCGCAATTCTCCGCTCCGGCGGGGTAAGGCGCGGCGGATTTTCAACCAGTTCCGATATACGCCGCTTGAAATTGCGTATCTCCGCAACCGGCGAGACGCCGCCGTCCAGAACCTCCTGAAGTTCAGCCGCATACCGCAACAGCGCGCCTATCACCTTCTCCGGCTCGGGAATCTCTTTGCCCCACGGCAAACCCTCCTCATCCTCCCTCAAACTTTCAGGGCTGGCAAGACGCAGGCGAAAACCGCCGCCCTCAGAACCCGAACCGCCACCGCCGCCGCCACTTCCGCCGCCTCCGGAACCGCCACCGCCGCCGCCTGAACCGGAGCCGAAACTGCCGCCATAAGCGCCGCCGTATGCCCCCGGAAAACCTCCGCCGCCAGAACCTCCGCCACCGCCGGAGCCGGAGCCCTCACCGAAACCGCCGCCCGGTGACGCCACCGCGCCGCCGGGCAGGCTTCCGCCGCCTCCGCCGCCGCCCGCTCCCGAACCGGAGCCGCCTCCGCCGCCGTAGTCCCAGCCGCCGCCTCCGCCGCCGCCCAAACCGTCACCGTCGCCCGAGGCAAGAATGTCTCCCACGGACTGCCCCGAACCGCCCTCACCTGAACCGGCGGCGACCGCCGGGCAGTCTTTTCCGGCAACCCCCGGCGGACACCGGCGGGCGGCGGCAATCGGCAGGCGGGCGGGAAGAAAATGCCAGTGAGTGGGGGTCGCCTCATATTCGCGCAGTATGGACATCACCACGTAAAACTGCCCTATGTCGTAAATGTCCATCCGCAACCGGCGGCGGGTTCGCGGGGGGATGGAGGAAAGCCACTCGTCCATCGGGTTGGGGTCTGCAAGCAGAACGGCGCGGGGCCATACGCGGCCCGAATAATACTCCCGCGCATAGTCGCGGTGAAGTTCCAGAATCGGCATGACGGCGGGGTCAAGGATTTGGTCTATGGGAGAATGCTCATAGTCGTGCAGCACGGCGGGCTGGCTCGCCGTGAGGCGGTTCAGCACAAGAGAGGTGGCAAAACGGCGGCTCATCACGGAGGCAACCTCGCGCGTCTTTTCCGCCTTGAACTCCTCGCGCTCAACACGCGCCGCAATGCTGAGGACGATGACTATGAGAAGCATCGCCGCCCCGTTTGCGAGGATGTCCACAAGCGCCATTCCGGCAACGCCGGGAAGTTTGCGCCTACTGCTCACGGCTTTTCCTCCACGTATTCGCGTATGTAGTCCGGAATGTCTCCGAGGGAGACGGATTTGAGAAGTTCATTGTCGGCGATAACCCAGCCGATGGTCACCGCCCTGTCGGGCCACATGGTTCGCAGGCACTCGCGCGCCTCCGCCATTACGGGAACGCTGCCCTCAAGCATGAAGAAAACCAGCTGGTCGCCGCGGTTTGAATAAACCCGGCGGGCGTATTCGGCAAACGGCGTGTTTGTGTGCGGGCAAATCCCGCCCGGCTGAGCCTCCTGCCCCGTCTCAACTATGCGGAGAGACGAGGGGAAGGAGATGACGACAAAACCGGAGCCGCGCTTGTCGGGACGCTCTATGCGGAACAGCCCGTTTTCCCCCGCGCTTTCAAGCCGCTCCCGCGCCGCCTCGCCGGTGAACAGGTTGACGAGGACGAGAAAAACCAGCAACAGTCCGAAAAAGCCGCCGAACGCGGCCATCATAGCCGCGCCGTTCTCGCCCTCCGAAAAACGCCCGCCCCTTCTACCGTTTCCGCGCATCGTTGCGAAGGCGCGTCTCCAGAGCGGCAAGCGCCCCCTCTTCGCCGCGCTGCACAAGGGTCAGCATCAGCATAAGAACAACGCTCAGCGACAGCGCTATCAGGGTTGTGTCAAAGGCTATTCCGAGCGGCGCAATCGCCCCGCCCAGCTCGCCGGACATTCCGGCAAGGCCCGTGTCGGATGAAAGTATGCGCCGTATGCCGTCCGCGGCGAGCGATATGCCGAGAACCGTGCCGATAAAGCCCAGCACCGGAACAGCCCAGACAATGTAGCGCGGTATCAGGTAGGACTCCTCCAGTTTCTGCCACAGCATGGCGGAAAAACGGTCAACATCCCCGCCCGATTCGGAGGGAAGAGCGGGGGGGCGCAAAGCCCCGGCGGCGCGGCGCAGGGCGCGTATTCCGCGCAGTTTCCCCAGAAGAAGCAGAAATCCCCAGAAGAAAAGCAGGGTGGTTACGGGCGGAATTATCCCGCGCTCAAGAAACCGGACGGACACGGCGTCTCCGCCCGACGGCCCCTCCGACCACCAGTTGAGGCCGAGCAGAAAACCGGACGACAGCACAAGGGACGCAATAAGACTCAAATGCGCGGCGGGCTCTGAAAACAGCGCGCCGGAAAACTCCTCCCGGCGCGGGGCGGAAGCCGAGGCGAGCCAGATTGCGGCGATATACAGCGCGAGCGCAACGGCAAAAAGCGGTGCCATGCGCCCCGCAAGCGAGTGCTCCGCCCCGCCCGACACCACCTGCCACGCGGGAAAGGCGAGCGCAACGGCGACTGCGGCGAGCGCAACCGTAGTAAGCGAGCGCAAAAAACCGTAAACCGCGCGGTCGGAGGACGCAAAAAACATAACGCCCGCCGCCGCGCCCGCGCCCCCGGCGGACACGGCAAGCGCAATCCACACGGAAACCCCCGCCATGCCCGCCAGATTCACGCAGGCGGCAAGAAAAAGAACCAGCGACACGGCGGCGGCGGACGCGGCTTTTGAAAGCGGAAACGCTCTCACCACGCCAAGGGCGGTTTCAAAAAAACGGCGAATACGGGGCATCAAACCTTTTCTCACGGACGGAAACGCAATCGTATCACAAAGAGCGCAAAAATACACTCCGCCGCCCCGCCCTTGCATTGGAGGCTTTCACAGACAATACTCTTTACACAATGCCGAGGGCAGTCAAATGCAACCCGTTCATAGGCGGCAGGGAGGTCAGGCCGCGCGGCGGAAACTATTTTGCGCGGGAGAACCCCGCCACCGAAACCCCGTTTGCGGAGGTGGCGCTCTGCGGGCGCGCCGAGGCGGACGCCGCCGTCAGGGCGGCGCAAAAGGCGTTTGACGGGTGGCGGCGCACTCCCGCGCCGCAGAGAGCCAAAACACTGCTCAAAATGGCCGGGGTGTTGGAGAAAAACTCGGAGCGCCTCGCCCTCATCAACACGCGGGAGACCGGCAAGCCCGTCCGGGAGAGCAAACTGGTTGAGATCGGCGGCTCGGTGAAAACGCTTGAATACTTCGCCGGGCTTGCTCACGGGATATGCGGGGAGGCAATGGAAACCTCCGAGGGGCAGGCCTCTTTCACCATAAAAGAGCCCGTGGGTGTGGCGGCGCAAATCGTGCCGTGGAACTTTCCCGTTTTGCTTGCGTTCTGGAAAATCGCCGCCGCGCTTGCCGCCGGGTGCACGGTTGTCGTCAAGCCGTCCGAACTGACTTCGGTCGCCATCACAAAAATTGCCGGGCTGTTTGCGGACAAGGCGGGGCTGCCCCCCGGCGTTCTGAATGTTCTTACCGGAGCGGGCGCGGAGGCGGGCGATGCGCTGTGCCGCCATCCGGGGGTCGCAAAGATTGCGTTTACCGGCTCAACCGCCACGGGCAAAGCCGTTATGGAGGCCGCCGCCGGGGGGGTAAAGCGCGTCTCCCTTGAACTTGGGGGAAAGGCGTCCTGCATTGTTTTTGAGGACGCGGACATCGGCGGCGCGGTTGAGGCGTGCCTGAGGGGCGGCTTCTTCAATCAGGGGCAGAACTGCACGGCGGTAACAAAACTGCTTTTGCACGAAAGCATCCGCCGGAAGTTTCTGAACGCCTACATTAAAAGGGTGGAAAAGATAAAGACGGGAGACCCCCTTTCTCCCGCAACGGAGATGGGCGCGCTGATCTCGCGGGAGCATCTGGACAAGGTTGAGGGCTGCGTTAGGGAGGCGGTGAGCGGCGGCGCGCGGGTGCTTTGCGGCGGCGGGAGGCGGCGCGGCGCGGGGTATTTCTTCAAGCCCACCGTTCTTGGGGACGTCCGCCCCGGAAATGTGGCCGCGCAGACGGAGATCTTCGGGCCCGTGGTTGCCGTGATGAGTTTCAAGACCGAGGGGGAGGCGCTCAAAATTGCCAACGACACCGGCTACGGACTTGCGGGCGGCGTGTGGACAAAAGACATAAACCGCGCGATGAGGTGCGCGCGCGCGGTGGAGGCCGGTTATGTGTGGGTGAACACCTACGGCGGAATCATCCCCCAGACGCCCTACGGCGGATTCAAGCAGAGCGGTTTCGGAAAGGAACTGGGAGCGGAGGGACTTGAGAACTATCTTGAGACAAAAACGGTCAACATCTCCGGCGTCCCGGCGGTCAAGTGGTATGGCGGCTGATTTCAAGGACATAAAATATTCAAAAACACGCGGGCGCGCCCTCATAACAATAAACCGCCCGCGTGTTCTGAACGCTTTCAGGGCTGTAACGCTCCGCGAGATGATAGAGGCGCTGACGGATGCGTGGAAGGACAAAAAGGTGGGTGTTGTGGTCATTTCCGGCGCGGGAGGCAGGGCGTTTTCCACGGGCGGCGACCAGAAGGCGAAAAAGGGCAAGCCGGACGCAAAACTTCTTGGCGTGGGCGCGTATGTGGCAAAACTGCACTACATAATACGCAACATTCCAAAGCCCGTTATTGCCGCCGTGAGCGGATACGCCATAGGCGGCGGCAACGTGCTTCAGGTGGTGTGTGATTTGACAATTGCGGCGGAGACCGCCGTTTTCGGGCAGGTGGGGCCGAGGGTCGGAAGCGTGGATGCGGGTTTCGGGACCGCCTATCTGGCAAGGATAGTGGGTGAGAAGAAGGCAAGGGAGATGTGGTATCTGTGCAGAAAGTATTCCGCCCGCGAGGCGCTTGAGATGGGTCTTGTGAACGCGGTCGTGCCGGAAAAAGACCTGAACGCCGAGGTTGACCGCTGGTGTGATGAAATTCTTGAGAAAAGCCCCACCGCCCTGAAGATGGCAAAATACTCCTTCAATGCGGACACCGACAGCATATTCGGCATATCCCGCATGGGGCTGAGCTCCCTTGAGTTGTTTCACCTGACCGAGGAGTCAAAAGAGGGTGTGGACGCGTTTGTGGAGAAGCGCGAGGTGGATTTCGGGAAGTTTCGGAAATGACAATGAAGTTATAATGAGTTGACAATGAACTGACAATGAAACTGTGTATATGCGCTATAACTATTTGATACATAAAGATATTTTTTCCAATGAGTTGACAATGAACTGACAATGAACTACCTTATGACCTCACAATGAGCGTCATAAAATACGGAAAACCCGCAGATTGGATCAGTTACGACTTCAAGGAGGTTGCGACCCCTCTTGCCGAGGCGAAGGCGGCGGTTGAAACCTTGAAACTTCTGCCCCGCACACGCGACTACACGGAGCGGTGGAAAGCGGAGCAGTTAAGGCGCGAAGCGGCGGGAACATCGCGCATAGAGGGCGCGGAGTTCACCGAAGACGAACTTGACGAGGCGCTCAGGGAAACCTCCGCCGAATACGGGCTGACCCATTCCCAGCGGCAGGCAAGAGCGGCGGAGCAAACCTACAGGTGGCTTACCGCGTTGCCGTCCGGCTATCCGTTTGGCGGCGATTTGATAAAAGAGATTCACAGGCGGATTGTCAGGGGTTGCGATGATGACCATTGCGAGCCGGGCGCGTTGCGGAGAAGCGGGCAGAATGTGATTTTCGGCTTGCCGCAGCATCGGGGCGCGGAGGGCGGAAATGAGTGCGGGGAGGCGCTTGAGGAACTTGTAAGGGCGGCGTCAAGGGAATTCGGAAGCCATGACCCGCTGATTCAGTCCCTTGCCGTTCATTACCATCTTGCGGCAATTCACCCTTTTCTTGACGGAAACGGCAGAACCGCAAGGGCGGCGGAGGCGTTTATGCTCCGCAAGGCGGGGTTGCAGGAAGAGATTTTCATACCGGTTTCCAATTTTTACTATGAAAACAATGCCGAGTATTTGAAGGTTTTAAGCGAAACCGCCGGAAAACACGGAGACCTGACGGACTTTGTGAAATTCGGGTTGAGGGGAATAAAGACCCTCTGCAAAAGGGCCGCCGGGGAGATAGCCCTTCATCTCCGCAAGTCGCTTTTCCGCGAGCGGATGCATGAGTTGTTCGGCAAGCTTGAGAGTCCGAGGAAACGGGTGATTGCGGAGAGGCAGATGCGTCTTTTGAACATACTGCTTGAAAAGGGCTCTCTTCCGGCGGAAGATTTTGCAAAAGAGGCGGTGAGCAGGTCTTTGTATTCGGGACTGAAGAAACTTGACAATGCCATACAAAGGGATTTCAAAAAACTGCTTGATCTGGAAGCGGTGAAAGTTGATGAAGCGACAAATGAAATGAGTATAAATCTTTTATGGGCGGAAAAGATGAGCGAGAAAGAGTTTAAGGAAAAGTTTGACCTGCTTCCGAAAGCAAGGTCTTATTTGTAACGAAGCATAGGCAAGGTGTCCAGCAACTGAAAATGACATATACGACCTATAAAGTGATTTGTTCGTAGAATACGGGAATGTTGAATTTCTCCCGTAGTGTTTTCAAGTATGCCTCGCCCTTTTTTGTAAGTTTTGGTTCTCCCACGACTATGAGACGCTCCGCCACTTCACAACCCGGCCAGTATGAATATTCAAGCAGTTGCCCCATGGCTTCGCGGATACATAGGCGGTCATTATCTTGCACTTTTATCTCATAAAACCAGCGTTTGGAACCTTGTAGAACCACTAAATCAACACTTTGACCATTATCCGTACGCCACTCCGTATCCACATTTTGCTTACCGTGTTCTCTTACTTTCTTTTTATACAGGAGGTCTTTAATCTTGTCATGCCTTTCTTCAGTCTGAATTGTCCTTTCTTGAATTGTTCTTTCTGTTGACCGAGATGTCGGGTTAAATCCGGGGTTAGAAGAAACACCTTCCCTCTTATTATCCTCGCCCTCAACAAGTGGCATTTTGGCTCCACAGACTTTGTAAAGCGGAAAAAGGCGGTCAAAAGTTCTCAAAATTTCGTCATAATTTCTCTCATTAACTTTGCAAGTTTTTCCGAAAAAGATGAAAACTCCTTCTTTGACCAGATTATTCGGAATAGAGTCTTTCAGTAAAAAACGTTTTCCTTTCGCCTCATCATATCGAAAACAAACCATTTCTTCAAGAAGGTCAGGGTGAGAACTGACATACTGATTAAATTTTTGAACTTTAGGCTCTAAATGCTTTCTAAGGTCCTGAAACTGATAAGTTTTAGACTTTCTGAAAGAAAACGCCACTCCATAGCGGAACTCATTTTCGTCTTTCCGTATTCCAACATTATATTGTAATTCCAACCTCCCACCCCGGTGCGCCGTCCAAGTCTTACCATTACTCGGCATAAGAAATTTACCGCCCACAAGTTTTGGGTTCTGTCTTTTGCGCCAAGCGTGGAAACCCCCTATCTCATATTTGTCTATCTTCTTGTTTATTTCATCAACAATCTCAGCAAGTTTATCACTCATCTCAACTCCTCCGTTTCCCATATTATAATCTGTAGCGTCCCTCTTGCATAATCCCCCCTTCCCCCTATACTTAAAGCCCCCGCCCACAAAGCGGGCTTTACGGGATTGCAATGTCCGGTTCTAACGAAGAGATAAAGGTTTTCAGCGGCAACTCCAACACCCCGCTTTTTGAGTCAATCTGCGAAAAGATTGGCGTGAAACCGGGGGAAATCAACATTCACCGGTTCAGCGACGGCGAAATCTACGCCGAGATTGTGGAAAGCGTGCGCGGGGCGGACGTGTTTGTGGTGCAGTCCACATGCCCGCCCGTCAACGAGAACCTTATGGAACTGCTGATAATAACGGACGCCCTCAAACGCGCCTCCGCCGCCTCCATAACCGCCGTGATGCCCTACTACGGATACTCCCGGCAGGACAGAAAGGTGAAACCGCGCGGGCCCATCTCCGCCAAACTGATAGCCGACACGGTCGTCAACGCGGGAGTGAGGCGGGTGATGACCATAGACCTTCACGCCGGACAGATACAGGGCTTCTTTGATGTTCCGGTTGACCACCTCTACGCCTCCCCGGTGATTATCAACTACCTGAACGGAAGGTTTGAGGGAAAAAACGCCGTGGTGGTCTCGCCGGACGCGGGCGGAATGGAAAGAGCGCGCTTTTATGCGGACAGAATGCGCCTGGATATCGCAATGACCACAAAACGGCGCACCGCGCCCAATGTGGCGGATGTGGACTACATTATCGGCGAAGTGAAAGACAGGCACGTCATAATCGTTGACGACATGGTTGACACCGCCGGAACGGCCACTCAGGCGGCTGAAATCCTTATGAACGAGGGGGCGCTGAGCGTCTCCCTGTGCTGCACGCACGGCATACTGTCGGGACCGGCCATTGACAGAATCAACTCATCGGCGCTTGACGAGGTGATTGTAACAAATACCATCCCGCAGGAAGAAAAAATGAAAAAATGTGATAAACTGACCGTCCTGTGCATGGCGGACCTGATAGGAGAGTCCATCCGCAGAGTGGCAAAAGGGGAGTCCATAAGCCCCCTGTTTAATTGAAGAAAGCCGACCGGGCAAGGAACATCAAGCAATGGCGACAAGCAGTCTGACCGTGAAAAAAAGGGATAGAGTCGGCAAGTCCGGCGCCGCCGGAGTCCGCAGGGAGAAGAAAATTCCGGCGGTCATCTACGGAAAGGGAATAAGCCCGGTGAGCGTGGAGGTTGAGCCGGAAGACCTGAAAAAAGCCCTCTCCACCGAATCACAGAGAAACACCCTTCTTGAGGTCAGCATAGAAAATTCGGGAGACAAACCCGCCCTGTCCATCATCAAAGACGTGCAGAAAGACCCGCTTACCGGGAAAACCATCCATCTGGACTTTCACTCAATAGACCCCGACACCGCGCTGGTGGTTGAAGTTCCGGTTGAGTTCACGGGAAGGTCTCAGGGCATCAGGGACGGAGGCATACTTGAGGAGATTGAAAGAACCCTCAGGGTCAGATGCCTGCCCGAAAACATACCAAGCAAAATAGAGGTTGACATCACCGAGGTCTGCATAGGCGACTCCCTTCATGTGAGAGACTTGAACTTTGACGAAAGCATTGAAGTTTTGAACAATCCGGATGACCCGGTCGTTATGGTCATAGCGCCCAGAGCGGCCATCTCCGAAGCCGCCGCCCAGAAAACCGGAGACGGCGAAGAGGGGGAGGAGGCGGACGGGGAGACCGCCGGAGAGGAGGAGGAGAAGACCGGGGAGGAAACCCCCGCGAAGGAAGGCGAAGGAGAATAGGCGCACGGTGGTTTTTCTGGTGGTCGGTCTCGGCAATCCGGGCTTGCGTTACGCAAACAGCAGGCACAACGCCGGGTTTATGGTGGTTGAGAAAGTTGCGGAAAAAACCGGCATCGGGATTTCGGGCAAACAGTTTGACGGAGAGTGCGGAAGCGGTTTTTGCGGCGAAACAAAACTGATACTTTTCAAGCCGCAGACATTTATGAACAACAGCGGAGAGCCGGTCAGAAAGATAATGGGATTTTACGGATTAAACACGGACGCCGCCGTTGTGGCGCATGACGAGGTTGATTTGCCCGTGGGGCGCATTCAGGTGAAAACGGGCGGCGGAAGCGCGGGGCACAACGGCGTCAAGTCCGTTGCGGGCAAAATAGGAAGCGGTTTCGCAAGGCTGAGAGTGGGCGTGGGACGCCCCCCCGCCGGTGTGGACACCGCCGATTACGTTCTTTCAGGATTCACCCGGGAGGAAACCGGGGCAGTGGAGGATTCAGTGTCAAGAGCCGCGGACGCGGTGATTGAGATGGCGTCCAAAGGCGTGGAAAGCGTCATGAACCGATACAACACAAACCAAAAACAACACAACGGAGGATAAAAGATGTTGGCAAATTTTGATGCAAGCACGGCGGGAATTGCCGGAATAGCGGTCGGAGCGGTTGTTCTGCTCTACGCCTATGTGGTCTACCGCGGCTTGAGCGGGCTTCCCGTGGGAAGCGACAGGATGAGGGAAATATCCGAAGCCATTCACGAAGGGGCGATGGTGTTTCTCAAAAGGGAATACAGAATTATTCTGTTATTTGTTGCGGCGGTTTTCGCCTGCGTCTCATACTTCATCGGGCTTGAGACGGGAGTTGCGTATGTCGGCGGGGCGGCGTGCAGCGTGCTTGCGGGATTTTTCGGGATGAAATCCGCCACGAAGGCGAATGTCCGAACCGCGCAGGCGGCGGCAAGCGGCGGGCAGGGAAAAGCCCTTGAAGCCGCTTTCAAAGGCGGAAACGTCATGGGGCTCTCCGTGGCAGGGCTCGGCCTTCTGGGGCTCGCGGTCGCCTTTGTGGTTCTCGGAACCGGAGACAACTTCGCCTTTGCCGAAATCATAGGCGGGTTTGCCATGGGCGCAAGCACGGTCGCCCTGTTTGCCAGAATCGGCGGCGGGATTTACACAAAAGCGGCTGATGTGGGCGCGGACCTTGTCGGCAAGGTTGAGGCGGGCATTCCCGAAGATGACCCGCGAAACCCGGCAACCATAGCGGACAATGTGGGAGACAACGTGGGAGACGTGGCCGGAATGGGGGCGGACCTGTTTGAGTCCTACGTGGGGGCTGTTATCGCCACCGTGGTGATAGCCGCGTCAACAAGTTTTATATCGGGGGCGGGAGCGTATGTTGACACTTCAATCCTTATGTCCGTTCCGCTCGGCCTGATACTGCTCGGAAGTTTGTCCTCTCTTATAGGGGCGCAGTCGGTCGGGTGGCTGAAAAACTCCGAGCCGCAACTCGTTCTGCGCTGGTCAACAATCATAGCGGGGGTGGTTTACGTAGGGCTGTCGCTTGCGGGGCTGCTGCTTCTTGCAAAAAGCACCGCGCTTGACGCAAGCGGCTTTCACGGCTTCGGAAACGCGGGAGAGGTTTTGACCCTGAGCGCCATGGGGATTTTCCTCGCCTCGGTTCTGGGTCTTTTCTCTGGCGTTGTGATAGGGCGCATAACGGAGTATTACACCTCGGCGTCCCCGGTCAGGAAGATTGCCGAAGCGTCTGAAACCGGCGTGGCGACAAACATCATAGAGGGGCTTGCGGTCGGCATGTACAGCACGACCGCGCCCGTGCTTACAATCGCGGTGGCAATCGGCGGCGCGTATTACTGCGCGGGGCTTTACGGAATAGGCATAGCGGCGGTCAGCATGCTTGCGACCATCGGGATGACCATGTCGGTTGACGCCTACGGCCCCGTTGCGGACAACGCGGGCGGCATAGCGGAAATGGGGGGGCTCGGAGAGGATGTGAGAAAGATCACCGACAAACTTGACTCCCTCGGAAACACCACCGCCGCAATCGGCAAGGGGTTTGCCATCGGCTCTGCGGCGCTTTCCGCGCTTGCGCTCTTTGCCGCATATGTGAACGCCGTGGGGCTTGAGTCAATAGACATCTCGCGCCCCGATGTGGTGATCGGGATGCTTGTGGGCGGAACGATGCCGTTTCTCATCGGCGCTCTCACCATGGGCGCGGTCGGAAGGTCGGCGCAGAAGATGGTTGAGGAAGTGAGGCGGCAGTTCAGGGAGATCAAGGGAATTCTTGAGGGCGAGACCAAGCCGGACTACTCCACATGCGTCAGCATCAGCACGGACGCCTCTCTGCGCGAGATGATAGCGCCCAGCGTTGTTGCGATTGTCGCCCCGATAGCGGTGGGGCTTGCGCTCGGCAAAGAGGCGCTCGGCGGATTTCTTGCGGGCGCGGTGGTAACGGGCGTTATGCTTGCGCTTCTTATGGCGAACTCCGGCGGCGCATGGGACAACGCCAAAAAGTACATAGAAGAGGGCAACCTCGGAGGCAAGGGCTCTGAGGCGCACAAGGCGGCGGTCGTGGGAGACACCATCGGAGACCCGTTCAAAGACACTTCGGGGCCCGCGATGAACATTCTCATCAAGCTGATGTCCATCGTGTCGCTCGTCATCGCGCCGCTTATGCTGTGAGACGTTTGACCCGGACGCGCCTGTGGTTATAATAGGCGCGGTCTTTCTTGCCTGTTCCCGCGCTCCGATATTGATGAGGCGCGCGGGCGCAAGACCAAAGCAGGAGGAAACATTTGACTGACAAACGCAACTTTTACGAGACCCTCTACCTTGTCCGGCCGGACATAGGGGAGGACGAGCTTTCCGCCATACAGGGCAAACTGGCCGCGGCGCTCAAGGAAAATGAGGCCGAGACCATCCGCAACGAGAAATGGGACGAGCGCGACCTCGCCTACGAAGTGCGGGGCTACAGGCGCGGCGCATACCACATTCTCACATACAAGGCCCTTCCCGGCGCGCCCGCCGCGCTTGAGAAACATCTGGGATTTTACAAAAGCGATATCATGCGGTTTATAACCGTGTCCGTGGGTGAAGACCAGGCGCACGGCAGAGAGCCTGAAAAGCCGCCCGCCCCCCCTCCGGTTGAAAACGAAGGGCGAGACGGGCGCGGAGGGCACACGAGAGAAAGAGAGGGCGGAGGGCAGAGGCGCTCTTCGGGACAGCGGAACGGAAGGGCGTCCGATGAGGGCTCAAGCCCCTGGAAGTCCGCCCGCAGGGAGAAGGAGGGAGAGCGGAAATGAGAAGCCACAACCAGAGAAGGCACAACAGGAAAAGGGGAAAGAAGGTCCGCAACCTTGCCAAAGAGGGCAGGAGAATAGACTACAAGGACACCGAGCTGCTTTCGCAGTTCATCACCGAGAGGAAGAAGATTATCTCCAAAAGGGGGACGGGCTTGAACGCCAAGGAGCAGAGAAGGATTGCGGTCGCCATCAAGCGGGCGCGCTTTATGGCTCTTTTGCCTTACACAACCCTTCACAGGTAGCGGGACGGAAATGAAAGTCATCCTGACATCGGACATAGACGACATCGGTTTCGCGGGCGAGATAAAGGTCGTGAAAAACGGTCTTGCGCGCAACTACCTCATCCCGAAAAGTCTGGCTATTGAGGCGACCGCCACCAACATCAGAGACTGGGAAAAGCGGCTTGAAAACCTGAGGCTGAAACGCGAAAAGGTCATTGCGGACGCTGAAAGGACGGCGGGCGACATAGAGGGAAAGGTCATCACCATGGAGTTCAAAGTCAGTAGCGGGGAGAAAATGTTCGGCTCGGTAACCGCCCAGACAATAGCGGACGCGCTGAAAGAGCAGCACGGCATCACGGTGGAAAAAAGGAACATACTGCTTGAGAAAAACATCAAATCCGTGGGAACGCACGATGTGCCCGTGAGGATCAAGGGGCATATAAAAGCGACCGTGATTGTTGACATAAAACCGGACAAAGAAGAGGAGATTGATGAGGAAGCGGCCATGGAGGCCCCGCCGGAGCAGACGGAGACTGAAACGGCGGAAGCGGCGGCGGAGACGGACGCCGGAGACGGAACGGCGGCGGAAACCGCAACGGAACAACCGGAGACGGAGGGCGAAACCGAGGAGGTTGCGGAGGAAGCAGCCCCGGACGCGGAGCCTACGGAGTCTGCGGAAACAGAGCCCGCGCAATCCGCGCCGGAGCAACCGGAGGCGGAGCAGACGGAAGCGGAGCAGCCCGGAGAAGAGGCGGCGGATTCAGGCGCAGAATCCGTTGCGGAACAGACGGAAACGGAAACGGCGGAGAATGTTGAACAGGCGGAAACCGGCGCGGAAGAAGAGGAGCACAACAATGGCTGAAGACGGAAACGGAAAAGTGAAGTTTGCCCCGGTCGGGGAAAAAGAGGTTACAAGGGCAATCGTTGAGGGGTTTTCCCGCGAGTTTCTTGAATACACGGAGAGCGACGTGATAGTCGTCGGGGCGGGCCCCAGCGGGCTTGTCGCCGCAAAAGACATTGCGCTTGCAAAATACAAGGTGCTGCTGGTTGAGCGTCTGAACTCGCTCGGCGGCGGCTTCTGGATAGGCGGCTACCTTATGAACAAGGCGAGCGTGCGCGCTCCGGGGGAAACCGTTCTGGACGAAATAGAAGTTCCCTACGAGGAGGTCTCCAAAGGGCATTTTCTCGTGGACGCCCCTTATGCGTGTTCAAAACTCATAGCAATGACCTGCGAGGCAGGCGTGACAATAAGAAACATGACGATGTTTGACGACCTGGTTCTGAGAGAGGACGGGCGGGTCGCCGGAATCGTCATCAACTGGACGCCCATAGCCAATGTGCCCAAGGAAATAACCTGCCTTGACCCGATATCCATAGAATCAAAACTGGTTATTGACGCAACCGGGCATGACGCCTATGCGGTGTCGCGCCTCTCACAGCAGGGGCTTTACAAAGAACTGCCGGGGCACGGCTCAATGTGGGTGGAAAAAGCGGAAGACGCCCTTGTTGAATACACCGGAGAGGTTCACCCCGGCCTCATAGCCTGCGGAATGTCCGTCAACACCACATACGGACTGCCCAGAATGGGACCCACATTCGGGGGGATGCTGCTCTCCGGAAAGAAGGCCGCCCGCGTGGCGATTGAAACGCTCAGAAAGATGGAAGGGTAACCCCTCCCCTCTCCAACACCTTTTCACACCCGGCGCACAGCCGCCCCTTCGCCTGCGCGGCCAGCACCTCGGACTGCCGGTGAGAATTGAACAAACTGCACTGCGGGTCGCCGCAGAACTCCCTTCCAAAGAAAAAATACATAAGCGGCTGAAGGCAGTAGGCCGCCACCGCGCGACCGAGCAAACCGCCCGACCGCCTTACAAACCCGCCCTCAAAAACCTCGTCAAGAACGGAAAGGGCCTTTTCGTCCGCCGCGCCCTCCTGAAGCATCCTCGCCTTGGCCCAGTAGTATTCGGGCGGCTTTGCCGGGCCCTCAAGCACGCCTTCGGACGAAACCACCTGAACGGAAGGCGCGTCTCCCATAACAACCGTCCGCGCGTGATACCTGCCCCGCCCGTATGTGCAGAGAAGCCGCCCCGTGCATACCAGATTTGCCGCGCCGGGCTTTGAGGAATTCGCGCAGATGCGGTGCGCCTCCCTCTGAAACCAGAAACCGTCATAAGCCGCCCGGGGGTCGGCGGCGCGGGAGGCAATCACGCACAACTCCCCGTTCACCCCGCCGCCGGAAGGCCGCGCCGGGACGTCAAGCGGCTTTTCAAAATCCCTTATGCGTATGGAGGCGAGAAACTCCGCCTCGGAGCGCGCGCCTTCAAACAACTCTCCCGCCGGACGCGCCTCAAACCCGAACCGCCGGAGAAATTCGCACACCCCGGCGGCGTCAACCCCGGCGGGCAGGCAGTCCGTCCGGAGATTGCAACTTCTCATCCGTCCCGGACTTCCGCCACGGCTTCAATCTCAACCGGAGCGCCGAGGGGCAGCGCGCTTGCCCCGACCGCCGCCCTTGAGTGGCGTCCCCTCTCCCCGAACACCTCCGCAAACAGGTCGGACGCGCCGTTCACAATATCGGCCTGCCGGACAAAACCCGCCGCCGAAGCCACATACCCCGTAACCTTCACAATCCTCCCGACCGCTCCGAGGCCGCCCGCCTCCGCGCTGAGGACGGCAAGGCAGTTCACCGCCGCCTGACGGGCGCACAGCACCGCCTGCTCAACGGAAACCCCGCCGCCGACAAGCCCCTCAAACAGCAGTTTCCCGTCTTTAAGCGGCAGTTGCCCGGAAATAAAAACAAGCCGCCCCGAACGGACGCAAGGCCGGTAAGAGCCCGCAGGGGACGGAACTCCGGGCAGGACAATTCCCATCTCCCGCAGTTTCTGTTCCGGTGAAAAATCGCTCATTTCAGGGAGACCATACACAAAATTTCAGGATTTTACCGCGAAGTATCCGCCCGCAAGATAGCCCCCGAAGAACTTTACGGGCGGCTCAAATCCCGCGTTTTCAAGTATTTCGCGCAATCTGCTTTCGGGAACAAACTTCACGTTTTTCATTATGTTCGTCATGGTTTCCTCAACCTTGTCCGCCTCAACTTCAAGAGACCGCATGCGGCGTCTCCACGCCCCCACCAGGGCGGCGAAACCGTCCGAAGAGGGGTCGCCCTCAAGGTCGGCAAGGACAAACGGCGCGCCCGGTTTCAAACGTTTTGAAATCTCCAGCGCGAATGCGTCCTTTGAGCCGTCATCGGGCAGAAAGTGCATTACCAGTATGGCGGTGGCGGCGTCAAAAATCTCCCCCTTTTCAAGCGCGTCCGCAAAACCTTCAATCAGGCGGACGCGCCCGCCAAGCCCCCGCTTTTCCACCTTCGCCCTTGCAATCCTCACCATCTCCCCCGCCGGGTCAAACCCGGTTACCGTCCAGCCGGGATTGGCGGACGCAAGGGAAACCGCCTCGTTGCCCGTTCCCGCGCCGGCGACAAGAACCCTTGCGCCCCCGGCAAGGACGCTCCCAAGCAGGGAGGCGGCAAGTTCCTGAAGCGCGTCATAGGCGGGAATCAGAATTCTGACCCTGCGGTCATAAGCCCCGGCGCGCTCCCTGTCAAAATGGCTCGCCGGGTCTATCGCCCCGCCCTTGCCGCCGCCTCCGCCGCCTTCCCAGATGCGCGAAACCTCCGGCTTCAAAACCTTGCCGAGGGCGTTCTCCGGCAGTTCGTCCACAACCTCAAACAGCGAAGGCACTTTATACGGGGCAAGGCGCTCTTTGAGACGCCGCCTGAGGCCGTCCCCGTCAAACGCCCGCCCCGGCTGCGGCACAATCGCGGCGGCCACCCTCTGCCCCCATACCTCATCCTCCACCCCCACAACGGCGCAGCGCGCCACATCGGGGCTCTCAAGTATCTCGCTTTCCACCTCAAGGGCGGAGACCTTGTATCCGCCGGTTTTGATGATGTCCACAGACCGCCTGCCCAATATCCGGAAATCCCCCCCGCCGTCCGTCCGGGCGATGTCTCCGGTTTTGAACCAGCCGTTTTCAAACGCCTCCGAGGTGGCCTGCGGGTTGTTGTGGTATTCAAGGAACACGTTTTCCCCCCTCACCCGTATCTCGCCCTCTTCGCCCGCTGCGGCGGGCTCGCCGCCGGAGTTGAAAACCGCCGCCTCAACGCCCGGCATCGGCCTGCCGACAAAGCCCGGTTTCCTCTCCCCCCTGAGGGGGGCGGAGAGAATCATGCCGGTCTCGGTCATGCCGTATCTCTCAAGCAGTGTGTGGCCGCTTATGCCGCGCCACCGGGAAATCAGCCCGACAGTGAGCGGAGCGGAGCCCGAAACCATCAGACGCATTGCGCGGCAAGAGTCTCCCGCCGCTTTTTTTTCACTTTCATCCATTGCGTCCCAAGCGTCGGAGAGTTTTGCGTAAATGGTGGGAACGGCCATAAAGACCGTTATGCCGCCCCGCTCAAACCTTTTCCAGACGGCGCGGGCGTCAAAATCCGCCATTTCGCATGTCGCCCCCACGGCGAGCGGGCACAGCAGAAGGTTCAAAATCCCGTGCAGGTGGTGAAGGGGCAGAACGTTCAAAACCGCGTCATCTTCCGTCCACTCCCACGCGCTTATCATGGCGCGCGCCTGAGCGTTTATATTGGCATGGGTGGTAACAACCCCCTTGGGCGCGGAGGTTGTTCCGCTTGTGCGGATGATCATCGCCCGGCGCGAAGGGTCTACATCAGGAAGAGACGGCGCGGGAGCGGCGGACAGCAACTCACCTGCAAGCGCAAAAACCGCCCCTCCGCCGGAACAAATCTTCCGCGCTGCGGGCTCAAACGCCGGGTGGCAGACCACCGCAAAGGGGTCGCAATCGCGGACGGCGCGGGCTGTCTCCGCCGGGGGGTGGTCGGGGCACAGCGGGACTGAAACGCCGCCCGCCCTCCATATTCCGATTTTGAGGGCTGCATACTCCCTGCCCTTCGGAACGAGAAACGCCACGCGCCGCTCCGCCAAATCCCGCGAGCCCGCAATCTCAAGCAGCGCCCCCGCAGCGCGGCGCGACATATCGTCAAGCAATGCGTAGGAGCATTCGCCTTCGGTGTCAACAATTGCGGTTTTGCCGCCGAAGCGGCCGGGGTTTTCAAAAACATTCGGGGCGGGCACGGACAAAACTTTATCACGGACGGGGGCGCGGTTTGCGGATTTGCCGGTTTTTAGCATAAAATCATCCCCATGAATGACCGTTATCCGAAAGGACTTCACGAGGCCGTGCGGCACGGCTTCTTTGACACCGTATTTGAGAGGCGGTCGCGGCGGTTTGGTCTCGGAATGGAGATAACCGAGGGCCCGCTCAAGTATAAATCGCGCCACAAGGCGCTGCCGCTTTCCGAACTTGAGGAGGCAATCATCGTATGGACGGGTCTCGGCATAAAGAACATCAACCTGTCCGACTTCCCGCCGCACCTCGGGCTTGACCTTGAGGTTCAGTTCACAAGCAAAACCATCCCCGCCCTGGGGGACGTGCACCGGACGGAGCTTTTCTACACGAATGACAGCGGCTCATACATGATAAAGATGCACGATATGAAGCCGGATGATTTCAAGGGGCTTGAGGCGATGCCTTTTGAAAAGAGGGTTGATGAAATCGTGCGTCTGTTCAGGGAGTCAAGAATAAAGACGGGCGAAGGCCGTGCGGACATTCCCGACCGGCCGCCGGGGCTTGCCACGCACAACCTGTGGAATGTGAACAAGCCCGGAACAACCGTCTTTATGCCGGTAACCGACCTTACCTCCTGCATCATCAACCTGTATTTCTTCTACATGCGCGAGGGGCACAGGTTCAATTTTGCGGACGAGTTGCGCGGCATGAAGCCGCCGGGAACGCAAAAGTGGATTGAAAGCGGCTTCATAGACAAAAACAAGACCATGCCGCTGATAGAGGCGGAGTTGCGTTTTGCCAACGGGTTCATAGCGGAGCAGGCGTTTCTGGGGCAGAACATGGTTTTGACGCTTCA
The DNA here is from genome assembly GCA_026708565.1 of Candidatus Dadabacteria bacterium. Classification (NCBI taxonomy): domain Bacteria; kingdom Pseudomonadati; phylum Thermodesulfobacteriota; class Candidatus Dadabacteria; species Candidatus Dadabacteria bacterium. The sequence continues at coordinate 73,939 of JAPOUR010000059.1, read as the reverse complement.
GACTCTCGGCCTCGGCGGGTGGCTGTTCAGCGGTTTTGCAAGCCCGTTTGTGCTTGGAATGTCGGATGATTTTGAGGGTCTCGGCTTTACTTTCACCAAGCCCGAACCTAGCGGGGAAACGGCGAATCCCAATCCGGTTGCGGTGGGCAAAGACGGGCTGTTTCACGGCTTCTGCCCGCCCTATTACAAAGACATGGGCGAGGCGGTTGAGGCGTTCAACGATATGAAATGGAGCAACTGGGAGAAGAAAAACATGCCCTACACAAACCCGCAGGGCGTTTACGAGGAGACCGTCCGTCCGGGGAAAAAGGAGATTCAGGTTGTAAAGGACATTTGCAACTACATTTACGACACCTATGGGAGATTCCCCGCGTTTTCAGACCCGATGTTTCTGCGTTTTATGGTTCAGGCGCATCATCTTGATCTGGACTTTTACGACAAGTTTTATCCGCCGGGGGCTTACACGGAGTTGCATAAAAATCATTTCAAACTGTGGCATCCGGAAGTGGAAGACCCGTTTGGAGGGAAAAAGTGAGCGGGAGGCTTATTGAAAACTGCGGGAGCGAAACCCCGTCAACAAAGTTGCGACAGTAAAGTCCCCGCCGGAACAATCACGGGAGTCTTGCAGGAAAAGACATCCACATCCTCATAGTCATCGTCAACCACCGCCTGAAATGCGTGGGAGACATTTAACGCCTTGCTGAAGTGTCTGAGACCGGGGGACAGAGCCGCGCCGGAGGATTTTTTCGCCTCCACCAGCATCCACGGCTTGCGGTTTTTCGTAACCAGAAAATCAACCTCCCGTTTTTCCTTGTCGCGCACATAATACAGGTCGTAATTACCGAGCCCGGTGTCAGTCCAGAAATGCGCGGCTTTGAGCAAGTGGGAGGCGATGAAGTTTTCGCACAGAGCGCCCTCGTCATCACATTGTGACCAATCCCACAAAAAGTATTTGGGCTCTTTCAATATGGAGCGCGTTATGTTCCTGCTCCATGGTCGCACCGTAAAGCAGTAATAAAGAGATTCCAGCACAAGCACCCAGCGGCGTATGGTGTCAACCGACACGCGGATTTTCTTCGCAAGGCTTGTGTAGCCGGTCAGTTGACCGGCTTGGTTTTTGAGCAACAGCGCGAGCATCTCCAGCTGGTCCAGTTCCTGCACCCGTGTCATCTCGCGGATATCCTCGCGGATGAGTTGTTGCTCACGCAACCGGCTCCAGCGGTTGTAGAACCGTTGGTCCCTCTTTATGAAAGGGTCCGGAAACCCGCCCCATTGCAGCAATGCCTGAAACTGTTTGCCGCTCAGTTTCCTTTGCGGGCCGTATTCATTTTCCGGCGACGGCCCGTTCAGCAATTCCGCGACTGAAAGCGGATGAAGGCGGTAGTTGAAATACCGCCCCATAAGGCTGTCTCCGCCTTTTCTGAAGCTGTCCATACGCGCGCTGCCGGTTACGATGATGTTGCAGCGGTCTTTATAGCGGTCATAGAACCCCTTAACAAACTGCTTCCACCCGGAGTATTTGTGAATTTCATCAAAGATGACAGTAAGCGGCTTTGCGCGGGCTTTATCCAGAGCAAGGTGTTCCGCCATAGAGGCCGACCCGGTCAGCAGCAGGTCTCTGTCTTCCGGGTCATCCCAGTTAAGATAGCGGGTGTCTGTCTGTTTCCCGATGGACATGGACAGGGTGGTCTTGCCCACCTGCCGGGGGCCGGTGATGAATGCCATCTGCCGGTGGCGGGCGAAATGATCCGCGATGATTGCTTGGTAACTCCGTTTCACCCTGACCATTTTAAGCAATGTCGTAAAATGGTCAAGACTATTTTACGATGTTGCCACAGTTGAAGGAAGGTTTATTTCTGCGAGGATGATAGCGAGTTTGAGAAACACGCTGGACTCGGCGAGTGTGTGGCGGTTGAGAAGGGAGAGACGCTTTACTTGGGAGAACCGGTCGGGGGAGTACCATACGGGAAGAAGCGGCGTTTGAGGGAAAGAAATAAGCGGAAGCAGGGCATCAATCAAACTAATTTGTTATCAATCATAGCCTGTTCAATTGCATCAAACCAAGAGACGTTTTCTCCAACAGCGTCCTCTATTTTCGCAATTTCTGCTTCTGTTAACGGCCTTTTCAAAACTTCGTCCGCAACAGTCTGAATATCTTCCACATTGATGGAATAGATGATTCTTTTTTCACTTCTCTGTCGTTTGACCATAATCTGAACCCATCCCTTGACTGATGAAATTTGTATGTGCTTTCATTCTAACCACACCCTCCAAAAACATTTTCCCTATGCCACTTGACCGCATTCAAATCCGGCCACAACTTCGATTGCCTTGGAAGCTGCACACCATCTTTATTTGCTGAGAGTTGTTTTAACAACCCGTAATTCCAAATCTTTCCCATATCATCGGGAAGATCTCCCAGCTTGCCAGAGACAACCAAATTAAATTTTTCATCAAAACTGTACCAACCAACATCAAAAGACCAATGATGAAAACGGCAAAGAGACAAACCATTCCAGATGTCATCTTTTCCATTAAAACCATGAGGAACTATATGGGCGGCTTCCACTTCCCATTGGTGGCTTGCTGGAGAACAAATTTTCAAACCGCAAACAGCACACTTATAGTCGTATGCTTCAATAACAGCCTGTCTAAATCCTCTGTTTCTTATTTTCATAAGTCTTTGTGACTGTTTCGCTTCCTTTTTTCCACCTATAGGATTGTAGTTTGTAGGTTTGCTCTTTTTCTTTAACTTTCTGGCAAATGTTTCAACTTCAAAAGATTTAACAAGAAGGTCTTCTTTATGTTCGACCGACATTCCCATTACTTTCAATACCTTATCAAAACCTTTCTCTGTGAGCATCCATTCTTTTTTATTGGTTAGCTTCAAAGTCTGAGTAGGTCTGGACAAAAATTTTCTCTCCGCCAAGTTATTAGCTACCCGAAATAACAGTCGGTGCCAAAGATTTGGTTTTTTCACCCTGTTTTCCTTTCTGTAAACTGTTTCCAGAAAAGCGGTTCTTTGCTCTTTGCTCAAATGAAACTCATCAGCAAGTTCTTCAACTACACTCTCCCTTGAACCGAATTCTCTTATAACTCCGTTATTGTTGAAAATCGCTTTGAGCAAAGATTCTTCCATATCCTTCCGAGAAGGCATATTGTATCTTTGAAGTTGTTCCGCTTCATAACTCATAACAACTCAACCAGAAAGCAAGCCCCATTGTAACGGACCACCCTCACCCCGCAAGCCCGTCAACCATCTTCTTATCCAGCCTCTTCACCACTTCCACAACCAACTTAACAGTGTTCTCAAAGTCCTTCCTCTGAATGATTGAGTTGTGACTGTGTATGTGCCGGGTCGGAACGCCGAGAACGACTGTCGGAACTCCCTGCTTGTGCAAGTGTATCGCCCCGCCGTCCGTTGCGCCCCCTTCCATTGAGGCAAACTGAAGAGGAATCTTCGCCTTTTTCGCCGTGCTTACCACAAGGTCGCGCAGTTTGAGATTCGGTATCATCCTCGCATCGTAAAGCAGAAGCGAGGGGCCGCCGCCCAGTTTTGTGGACGACTCCTCATTGCTTATCCCCGGAACATCGCCGGAAATGTCCGATTCAAGTATGATTGCCGCATCCGGGTCAACCGCGCGGGCGCTTGTTGTCGCCCCGCGAATGCCCACCTCCTCCTGAACGGTGGCCACCCCGTAAACCGCGCACGGGGGCTTTTTCAACCTGCCGAGAGCGGATATCAGCGCGGCGCACCCCACCCTGTCATCAAACGCCTTTGCCATATACACCCCATCAATCGCAAGTTTTGTGAAACCGCTTACCGGAACAGCCGGGTCTCCCACCCTCACGCCCGCTTTCTCAACCTCTTTGTCCGATGACGCGCCGATGTCTATATACATGCTCTTTTTCTGCACCATCTTGCTCCGGTCTTCCTGCGGTATAAGGTGGGGCGGCTTTGCCCCTATGACGCCCTCAACCTCGCCCTTTGAGGTCTTGATAAGGACGCGCTGGGCGAGAAGAACCTGATCCCACCAGCCGCCGAGCGGCGTGAACTTCAAAAACCCGTCCGGCGTGACGGCGCGAATCATAAAGCCGATCTCATCCATGTGACTCGCCAGCATCACCCTGGGCGACTCCGGAGCGCCGCGCGCCGCGCATATAAGACTGCCCATCCTGTCGCTTGAAACCGCCCCGAACCTGTCAAAATGCTTTCTGAGAACTGCGGAAATCTCCCGCTCGTAACCCGCCACGCCGCCCGCTTCGGTGAGTTCGGCAAGCAACGCCTCGGTCTGCTCAATTTCTTTCTTTGTAGCCATAAAGCCCTCCGTTCAGAGTAGAATTAAACATACAATCACCGGAGGAGCAAAAAATGACGCAACTCACAAAGTCGTTTTCAGTTTCAAGCCGCGGCAACACGGACATTGTTGACATCACCCCCGATGTTGAGGAAATCGTCAGGAGTTTCGGGGTCAAAGACGGGCTTGCGACCGTTTTCGTGCCGGGCTCAACGGCGGGGATTACCACCATAGAGTTTGAAAGCGGAGCGGTTGCCGACCTCAAAGACGCGTTTGAGCGCATGTGCCCCGAAGATATTCCCTACGCCCATAACGCCCGCTGGGGAGACGGCAACGGCCACTCGCATGTGAGGGCGGCGATTCTGGGAGCGTCCCTGTCCGTGCCGGTCGCAGGGGCGCGCCTGCTTCTGGGAACATGGCAGCAAATCGTGCTTGTTGACTTTGACAACCGCCCCAGAACGCGCGAGATTGTCGTGCGGATTAGCGGATAGCCCCGCGTCAATCCACAAACTTCACGGAGAAGTGCTTCTTGTGGCGTATGTTGAGATTGACTATCAGCGGGGTGATCGCCTCTATCATCGGCGACACTTCAAGCGCCCCGGCATCAAGGGTTCTCAGTCCCGACAGGTCTTCGGTGAGTTTGGCAACCACCGCTTTGGCCTCTTCATCATCACCGCAAATGACAACATCGGCGTCAAGGTCTTTGTCCAGATTGCTGAGCCCCTTCGCCGGAAGGTTGTGATACGCGGAAACAAGACGCGCGGTCGGCGGAAGTTTTTCCTTTATCTCAAGAGCAGACGAGCCCTGAGGCGGCGGGACAAACAGAAAAGTCTTTCCCTCTTTCGCCATCGGCACAACGGGCGTTACCACTATCTGGTCTGTTATGCTCCCGCCAAGCCCCGCTATTGTGTCTGCGGCGTATTCGGGCGGAATGCTTATGACCACAACCTCGGAACTTGCCGCGGCTTCGGCGTTTTCCATCCCGACAACCCTCGGCGTTACGCCCAGAGAGTTCAGTTTTTCCACATAACCGGCGGTTATGGTGTCCGCCTTTTCCTTGCTTCTTGAGCCGACAAAAATCTCATGCCCGGCCTTTGACCACCTGAGAACCAGCCCCTCGGCTATGTCGCCCGTGCCTCCCAAAAGAGAAATTTTCATATTGAGTCCCTCCTGACTGCTGAAGTAGGCGCTTATTGTAACAAACAAACCGCCGCCGCAAAAGCCCCCGGCCTAAAGCAGGTTCAAAAAGTCAATCATTATCTTGTTAAAGGCGTCCGGCCTCTCCATCATCATAAAATGCCCCGCATCCTCAATGACGAAAAGTTTTGACCCCCTTATGTGGCGGCGCAGGGCGTTTGTATGCTTTGCCGGTGTGAGCGTGTCCAGCCCGCCGGCAACTATCACGGAGGGAACATCTATGCGGCCCGCGGACTCCGAGGCGTCAAAGCCGTCGCACGCGAGCAGGTCTCTGTGGCTGGTGTCGGCGGGGGTTGAAAGCAATCTCTTGAGAAAAACCTCCCGGACGCCCGCCGGAGCGCCGGGGCCGAAAGCGTTTTGCGCCGCAGTCTCGCAAAAAGTCCGGTAGTCCGCAAGCACGGTTTTTAGAGACCAGCGCGAGACCCTTATGCGCGTTCCCGTGGCGGCAAACAAACACCCCGACGGGCTCACCCCGCCGTCCAGAGCGAGGAGCTGGGCTATCCTTCCCCCCATTGAATGCCCGATGAGAACCGGATTTGTAATTCCCGCCGCCCCGCAGAATTTTTTGACAAAATCCGCATAGCCCTCCATTGAATCCATCGCGCGACCGCCCGAACGCCCGTGTCCGGGCAGGTCAACCGCCGCCGAGGGAAAGCGCCCCCGGAGTTTGAGCGCTTCAAGCTGATTCTCCCAGCATGCCGCGCCCTGCCCCGCGCCGTGAATCATCACAACGCACCGCCCCTCAAGCGGAGCGGGGCCTGAAGCCTCGTAGTTTATGGAGTCTGCGCCAATCCGTATCCGGGGCATGGCAAATTACAACCGGCTTGCGAAGTCGTAAAGGGAGTTCACAATCAGGTTTCTCAGAAAGATGATGAGCAGCAGCACGGCTATGGGGGAGAGGTCTATCCCGCCGAGGGGCGGAATAATGCGCCGCGCCTGCTCAAGGACGGGCTCGGTCGCCGAATAAACAAACCTCACTATGGGATTGTAGGGGTTGGGGTCAACCCATGAGATAATGGCGCGACCGACTATGAGCCACAAGTAAATTTGCAGTATCAGCCCGACAACCTCGGCAAGCGCCATGACCGTGTTTTGCGCAATCATCATTTTTTCCCTCCCTGTGAAGACAGTTCCTCCGCGCGGCGGCGGGCGGCGGCAAGCGCGCTTTCAACGGCGGCGGAAAAGCCGCCCCGCTCAAGCGCGGAAAGCCCCGCCGCAGTAGTCCCTCCGGGCGAGGTTACCATCTCCCTCAAGCCGTCCGGCGGAGTTCCGGCCTTCATCATGGCGGCGGCGCCGAAAACCGTCTGAACCGCAAAGCGCTCCGCCGTCCGGCGGTTTATGCCGAGTTTTTCCGCGGCGGCGGCGAGAGATTCGGCAAACGCCGCCACAAATCCGGGACCGCTGCCCGACAGCGCCGTAAACGCATCCATCAGCCCCTCGTCAACAAACTCCACCACACCCGATGAGCCGAACAGCCTGCCCACCGTCTCAATGTCATCCCGCCCGCCTTCGCCGCAAACCACGCACGCCCCCTCCCCCACCGTAACCGGCAGGTTCGGCATCGCCCTGAAAACCGCGCACTCCGCGCCCAGAGCCGACCTTATGCGCGCCACCTTCACGCCCGCGGCGATGGAGACAAAAACCGCGTCCGCCCCGCGCCCGGCGCGGCTCACGTCCGACAGGGCGGCGTCCATGTCCTGCGGTTTTACTGCCAGTACCACGCAATCCGCCGCCGCCGCCGCCGCAACATTGTCCGGCGCGGCGGCAACCCCGTATTTTTCACCCACCTCGGCAAGCCGCCGGGGGTCTGTGTCGCTGATGACCATGCGGGCGGCGGAGAAAGCCCCCGCCCTGACAGCGCCGCCTATGAGAGACTCGGCCATCTTTCCCGCGCCGATAAAAGCAATGTCCGCCGTGCTCATGCCCTCTCCCCGAATATCAGCGAGCCCACCCGCACTATGGTGGCGCCCTCCTCTATCGCGGTCTCAAAATCCGCGCTCATCCCCATGGAGAGTTCGCGCGCGTCCGGAAAATCGGCGGCAAGTGTGTCCCTCAAATCTCTCATCTCCCTGAAATAACGTCTTGAATCCTCCGGGTTGTCCGCTTGCGGCGGCATGGACATAAGCCCGCGCGCCCGGACGTTGCCGAGCCCGTCAACCGCATCAAAGAGCGCCCGCGCCTCCTCCGGCCTCACGCCCCCCTTTGCCGGGCTGTCCTGATTGACCTCGATCAAAACTTGCGCCTCCACGCCCAGGGCCTCAGCCCTTTTATTTATACCGGCGGCAAGGCCGGGGCTGTCAACCGAGTGTATCAAAACGCAGTTGCCGACAACATACTTTACCTTGTTTTTCTGAAGCCGCCCCACGAAATGCCAGTCCGCGCGCGCCTCCGCGCTATTGAAAAAGGCCAGTTTATCCCTGAACTCCTGAGCGTAATTCTCTCCGAGATGGCACAGCCGCGCCGCCCGGACGGCGACCTCCGGGGCGACCGTTTTGCTCACGGCGACAAGCAGCACATCGCCCTCTTTCCGCCCCGCGCGGCGGGCGGCGGACTTTACTCTTTCCCTCACGAGCGCGATGTTCTCTTCAACGGCGGCCACAAACCTATTTTACCAGCCCCCGGCTTTGCCCGCCGCAGTTTTGAAAAGGCTTTGGCCGCATATACAATTCATCTCCGGCTTTCCAACTATGTGTCTCCAAACAAATCTGGGCGCGCTCTACCGCGCGACAAGACGGCGGATGAGCGGCGGCGGGATGGAAAATCCCGGCCTTGAGGCGTCCGTCATTCTGTGCTCGGTCATCGGAAAACCGCCTCATGCGGTTTACACCGAGCCGGAAACTGTGGTGGGGGAAAAAGACGCGCGGGAGTGCGCCGCACGCGTCCGGAGACGGCTGGACGGCGAGCCGTGCGCCTACACAACGGGGTTCAAAGAGTTCTTCTCCCTCCGGTTTGAGGTGAGCCCGGCGGTGCTGATACCGCGCCCGGAGACGGAAACGCTTGTTGAGGAGGCGCTCCGCATGCTCTCGCCGGGAGAGCGGTCGCTGGACATAGGAACAGGCTGCGGTTGCGCGGCGGTCGCGCTGAAAAAAAACATGCCCGGCGCGGTTGTCGGCGCGTCCGACATATCCCCCGAAGCCCTTGAGGTCGCAAAACGAAACGCCCGCGCCCACTCCGCGGATATAAGTTTTACCCCCGGCGATATGCTGTCGCCCTTTGAAGACAACTGCGCGGACATGGTGGTCTCAAACCCGCCGTATGTGTCGGAGCGGGAGTTTGAAGCCCTGCCCCGCGAAGTGAGGGACTTTGAGCCGGAGGGCGCGCTTGTCAGCGGAGAAAACGGGTTTGAACACATACGGAAGGTGATTTCATCAGCCCCGCGCGTTCTGAGAAACGGGGGGCGCTGCATAGTTGAGGTCGGCGAAGGGCAGGCGGACGGTTGCGCGGAGATTTTCAGGCTCTGCGGTTTTACGCGCGTAACGACCGCGCGCGACCTTGCAGGAAAAACAAGAACGGTGGCCGGATATTGGAAAAGATAATTATAGAGGGCGGCATACCGCTTGAAGGCGAGGTTTCGGTGGGAGTCGCAAAAAACTCCATACTGCCGCTGATGGCGGCGGCCATACTGAGCGAGGGTGAAAGCACGTTTGCGGATGTTCCCGACCTTATGGATGTGAGAGTGATGGGCAGCATTCTCGGCGAACTGGGGGCGGGGGTGGAGACCGGGGGCGGGCTGCTTTCCATAGACCCGGCGGCGATGGACGGCTGGGTTGCCGAATACGAACTGGTGAAAAAGATGAGGGCTTCGGTGCTTGCGCTCGGCCCGCTTACGGCGCGCTTTGGCAGGGCGCGCGTCTCGCTTCCGGGCGGATGCTCCATCGGCGAGAGGCCCATAGACCAGCATTTGAAGGGTCTTGAAAGCATGGGGGCGCGCATAAAAATTGAGGGCGGGTATGTGGAGGCGGCGGCGAAAAAACTGAAAGGTGCGGTTGTGCCCCTTGATATGCCGACCGTTACCGGAACTGAAAACATCATGCTCGCCGCCGTCCTCGCCGAGGGGCAGACGGTTATTTCCGGCGCCGCATGCGAGCCGGAGGTGGCCGAACTGGCGGACGCGCTCAACCTTATGGGGGCAAACATAACGGGCGGCGGGACGGACATTATAAGGATAAAAGGCGTTTCGTCTCTCAGTCCCCTGAAAAACTACAGGGCCATACCTGATAGAATAGAGGCGGGAACACTGATGACGGCGGTGGCCGCCACCGGCGGGAACGCCGAAATTAAAAGGTGCAGGTTTGAGCATCTGGGAGCGCTTGCGGGAAAACTTATGAGAGCCGGAGCGGAGGTAAGCGAGACCCCGTCAGGGGTGAGGGTGAAGGCGGACGGAAGGGTTGAGTGCGCGGACATAGCGACCTCCCCCTATCCCGGATTTCCCACCGACATGCAGGCGCAGTTCATGGCGCTTATGTGTTCGGGGCGGGGCGTGGCAGTGGTAACGGAGAACATATTCCCGCAAAGGTTTATGCATGTGGCGGAGATGAAGAGAATGGGAGCGGACATAAAACTCACGGGCAACACCGCCGTGGTGAGAGGGGTTGAGACCCTGAAAGGGGCGCAAACCATGGCGGGCGACCTGAGGGCGGGCGCGGCTCTCGCGGTGGCGGGCGCGGCGGCGCGGGGAAGAACGGAGATCAGCAGGGTCTATCATATGGACAGGGGCTATGAGAGGCTGGACAAAAAACTTGAGGCGCTCGGAGCGCGAATATGGAGGGAAAAACAATGATAAAGATAGCGGTGTCGCGGGGAAGGCTGTTTGAGGAATCTCTGGACGTGTTCGCAAAAGCGGGCATCAAAACGGGAAAAGCCGCGAGGAAATCAAGAAAACTCATACACGAGGTCAAAGAGGACGGGCTCACGCTTTTTGTCGTCCGGCCCACGGACGTGCCCGCGTATGTGGAATACGGCGTAACGGACTGCGGCATAGTCGGCAAGGACTCCATAATGGAGAGGGAAAACAACCTCTACGAGCCGCTTGACCTCGGAATAGGCAAGTGCCGTATGATAGTGGCGGCTTCCGAGGGATACAAATTCCCGAGCGGCGGCACGGTGCGGGCGGCGACAAAGTATCCGCGCATAGCGAGAAACTGGTTTGAGGAGAAAAACATCCGCGCCGAGATAATTAAACTTTACGGCTCGGTTGAACTTGCGCCGGTTGTGGGGCTTTCGGACGTAATCGTTGACCTGACGGCGACCGGCAGAACCATCAGGGAAAACAAACTTGTTGAGATGGAGTCCATAATGGACATAACGGCGCGGCTTGTTGTGAACAAGGCGGCGATGAAACTCAAATCGCCGCAGATAGACAACCTGATATCCAAAATATCAGCGGTGGTTTAAGAGGGCGGCATGAACGGGGGCAAAGGCGCAAAAATTGACATCCGCGAGACCGGAAGGACAAAGGCCGGAAAGACCGTCCGCAGCGACAGGCGGCTGTTTGTCCAGTTCCTTGCCTTTGGCGGCGCGCCCGACCCGCAAAAGGCGGCGCGGGCGGCGGCGCGGCGCGGAATTGACTGCGTAATCTACGCCGACCTGAACGACCCGCGCGGCATCGGAACGTTGTTTATGAGCGAGGATGAAAACTTCTTCGTTGACGGATTGAGAAACATTCTGAACTCCGCGCCTTTTGACTCCCTTGCCCTGAAGGGCGAATACTCCATGTTCGGCAGAACCTACTCTCTCGGCTACGAGAGCGACCTTGACGAAACCCTGGTGGACGCCCCGAAAAGGAAAATGCTTGACCCCGACTGGCCGTGGGCGGTGTGGTATCCGCTGCGGCGCGCCAAGGGGTTTGAAACCCTGAGCGGCGACGAGCAGAGGGCTGTTCTGGGCGAGCACGGCAAACTGGGCTTCAAATACGGCGAGGCGGGGCTGGTAAAAGACATTCGCCTTGCGTGCCACGGCGTTGACAAAAAAGACAATGACTTCGTCATAGGGCTTCTCGGCAGGCATCTTTATCCGCTGTCCTCGGTGGTTCAGGCGATGAGAAAAACAAGGCAGACCTCGCAATACATTGAGGAGATGGGGCCGTTCTTTGCGGGAAAGGCGATATTCAAAACCGGCTCCCGAAAATGAACACCGCCATCCTCGCAATTCTTCCGTTTCTCGCCGGAGGGCTGGCCGTTGCGGTCGCCCTGATTATTGCGCTGAAAAAATCCCCGGCGGCGGACAGGCAAACGCCGGAGGCATCCCCCGCCGCCGGGCAGCCGCCCGCAGACACCCAAACACCGGCGGAAGAGCAAACGCCGCCCCCCCCTGCGGACACCCTCAGGGAGGGTCTCAAAAAAAGCCGCTCCGGTATTCTGTCCGGACTGGCGGACATAATTTCCGGCGGCGGAATGGACGAGCGGATGTGGGAGAGTTTTGAGGAGACGCTTGTGCTGGCGGACACGGGAGCGGAAACGGCGGCGGAGATAAGAAAACGGGTTGAAAAGCGGCTTTCAGGCGAAGACCTTGCGGACGGCGCGAAAATCAAAAACGCCCTGATGGATGAGGTTCGGGAAATGCTGCAAAAAGCGTCCCCCGACCGCCCGGAGACCGGCGGTCTTAAGGTCATTATGATGGTCGGGGTGAACGGCACGGGAAAAACAACCACCGCCGGAAAACTCTCCGCGCTTTTCTGCGGCAGGGGCCGGAAGGTCATGCTCGCCGCCGCCGACACCTTCAGGGCCGCCGCCTCGGAGCAACTTGAAAAGTGGGCGCGAGAGAGCGGAAGCGAGTTTATCGGCGGGGGCAAGGAAGCCGCCCCGGCCACCGTGGCGTTTGACGCCGTGAAATCCGCCGGAATGAAAAACTGCGACATCCTTATAATAGACACCGCCGGGCGGCTTCATACAAAAACAAACCTTATGGACGAACTGGCGGCGGTAAAAAAAGCGGTCGGCAAGGCGCAAAGCGGCGCGCCTCACGAGGTTATTCTGGTTCTTGACGCCACTACGGGGCAGAACGCAATACGGCAGACCGAAATGTTTGACAAGACGGCGGGCGTAACCGGGATAGTTCTTGCCAAGATAGACGGAACAGCCAAGGGCGGCATCGCGGTGGCGATTGCGCGGCGGTTTGAAATACCGGTGCTGTATGTGGGAACGGGGGAAAAACCGGGCGACATTGCCGAATTCAACCCCGAAAGTTTCGTATCCTCCCTTTTTGAGGAAGGGGACTGACCGTGCCGGAAAACAAAACGCATGAAAAGTTTATGAGCCGCGCGCTTGCGCTTGCGAAAAAAGGGGAGGGGCTTGTGAGCCCGAACCCGCTCGTGGGCGCGGTGCTGGTAAAAAAGGGGGAGATTATCGGCGCCGGGTGGCACAAGGGTTCGGGGCTTGCCCATGCGGAGATTGAAGCCCTTGAAGACTGCCGGCGCAGAGGCAACTCGCCCCGCAGCGCGACAATGTATGTGAACCTCGCGCCGTGCGCCCGCCGCTACAAGGGGAAAAAGACCGCCCCCTGTTGCGAAGCGATAATAGAGAGCGGCGTATCGGAGGTGGTCATCGGCTGCGATGACCCCAACCCGAAATCGGGAGACGCGGGCGCGGCGCTGAAAAAGAAAGGCATTTCCGTAACATCGGGCGTGCTCAGGGAGCGGTGCGAGACGCTGAATGAGATTTTTTTCAAAAACGCCGCAGAGGAGCTCCCGTTCACCATTTTGAAGTTGTCCGCATCGGTGGACGGCAAGATAGCCACGCGTTCGGGAGACTCCAAGTGGATAGGCAACACGGCGCAGAGAAAAGCCGCTCACGCTCTCAGAAGACGGTGCGACTCGGTTCTGGTGGGCGTTGAAACGGTCAGAAAGGACGACCCTTCGCTGGACGTGAGGCTGGTCGGCGCGGCGCGGCAGCCCGCGCCGGTGGTAGCGGACACTGATTTGAGGATACCGCTCTCGGCAAAACTGCTCGCGAGAGAGGGCGTTCTGATAGCCGCCCGTCACCGGGCGAACGGAAAAAAAGCGAAGGCCCTTGAGCGGGTGGGCGCGACAATCATAAACGTCCGCAAGGGCGGCGCGGGAGGGGTCTGCCTGAAGGATTTGATGAAAAAACTTTTCGCGCGGGGAATACGGTCGGTTCTGATTGAAGGCGGGGGGAAGATAGCCGCCTCGGCCATAAGGGAAAAAATCGTTGACAAAATGGTCTTTTTCTACTCGCCTTTAATAATCGGGGGAGACGGCGCGGACATGGTGGCGGGGCCGGGAACGGACGCCGTCCGCGGGGCGCGGAGAGTGAGGATTGAACGGGTGGCAAAAATGTCAGGAACAATAGTTGTGGAGGCCTACCCGGAGTTTTGAAACCAAGTAAAACCGCTCTGTTCGGAGGCAGTTTTGACCCGGTTCACAACGGGCACATATCCGCCGCGGTCGCGGTCAGAGAGAAACTGGGGGGGGACAGGGTCGTGCTTGTTCCGAATTACCAAAACCCCCTCAAGGAACAGGCCGCCGGGGCGTCCGCCGAAGAACGGCTTGAAATGCTGAGGCTCGCCGTGGCCGGAAAGGAAGGGCTTGAAATCTCCCGGATTGAAACCGAAAGAGGGCCGCCGTCCCACACGGCGCAAACTCTGCGCCTGTGGAGGGAACGGGAGGGAAACGGCTCTCTGTGGTTTGTGATGGGGCGCGACCTTTTTTCATCCGTTGCGGAGTGGAGGGACTTTGAAGAGATATTTGAGAAAACAAACATAGCGGTTATCTCAAGGCGCGGCGTCAGCGCGGAGGCCGCGCCGCCTTTTGAAATCAGAGACTGTTTTCTATATGATGGAGAGGGCATGGAGACGGTTCGCTTCAACCACAAAAGCGGTTCCCGGCTGTGGTTTGTGAAAATAGACGCCCCGGATATTTCATCAACCCTTATAAGAAACCGGGTGAAAGACGGCGGCGAATTTGAGCGCCTCGTCCCGTCTGCGGTGGCGGATTTCATACGGCAGAACAAACTCTATACCGGAGACCCCCGAAAATAACTTCCAAACAGCAGGCAATTTTTCTCGCGCATTGCGCGGCGGATAAAAAAGCGGAAAACATTTCCGTCATAGACGCAAGGGGCGGAAGCGGCATAGCGGATTTCTTTGTGATATGCAGCGCGTCTTCGGAAAGGGCGGTCAAGGCGCTCGGCGAGCATGTGGAAAAATCCCTCAGGGAAAAGAAGATACGCATTCTGGACAGGGAGGGGCTTGCCCGGCAAACCTGGATTCTTATCGGCACCGGCGATGTGATAATACACATTTTCCACCCGCAGGCGCGCGAGTTTTATAACCTTGAGGGACTGTGGTCGGACCTGCCGAGGGTGAAGTTTGAGGCCGGTTCAGCAACCCCACTTTGAAATCTGGCGCCGCGCTTTGCGCAGCATCCTCCCCACCTGAGAGGGGGCGGTGCCGCCCTGAGAGTTTCTGCTTTTCACGGAACCCTCAATTGAGACCGCATCGTAAACGTCTTCGCCAATCCTGCCGGAAAACTTCCTGAGTTCGGAAAGAGACAGTTCGCTTATGTCTTTGCCCTTTTTCTCCGCATGCGCCACCGCCTTGCCCGCAATTTCGTGGGCGCTTCTGAAGGGCTCTCCCCTGCGCGCCAGATAGTCCGCCAGGTCGGTCGCGGTAACAAATCCGCCGGAGAGGCTTTCTCTCATTTTTCCGGTGTTAAAACGGCAACCGGCAAGCATTTCCGACATGACGGCAAGCGTCCCGGCGACCGTCCGGGCGGTGTCAAAAACGGGCTGTTTGTCCTCCTGCATGTCGCGGTTGTATGAAAGCGGCAGACCCTTCATCAATGTAAGCAGTGAAACCAGATTACCGGTTACTCTCGCCCCTTTGGCGCGCGCGAGTTCCGCTATGTCGGGATTTCTTTTCTGCGGCATTATGCTTGAGCCGGTGGTAAAAGCGTCTCCGAGGTCAACAAAACCGAACTCCTCCGACGACCACAGCACAAGTTCCTCCGACAGCCTGCCCAGATGCCCCGTCAGGGCGGCCGAGCAAAAGACAAACTCTGTCATGAAATCCCTGTCGCTCACGGTGTCTATGCTGTTTTCCGTAACGGATGAAAAGCCGAGCAGCCGAGCGGTCATTTTTCTGTCTATGGGAAAAGACGTCCCGGCCCCCGCGCACACGCCCAGAGGGTTTGAATCCATCCTTTTGAGACAGTCCTCAAATCTGCCGCGGTCACGTTTGAGCATTTCAAAATACGCCAGCAGGTGGTGGGAGACAAGCACCGGCTGGGCGCGCTGAAGGTGCGTATAAAGCGGCATCACCGCGCCGAAACAGTCTTCGGCGAGAGAGACTATGCGGTCGCACAGGACGGCTATCCCGTCAAGTATCAGGGCCGTCTGCGACTTGAGATAAAGCCGCTCGTCCAGAACCACCTGATCGTTCCTGCTGCGCGCCGTGTGAATCATACCGCCCGCGGGACCCGCCTTTTCAATGACCCGCTTCTCTATGTTCATGTGTATGTCTTCGTATTCGTCCCTGAAAGGAAAGTCCCCTTTCTCTATTTCCGCTTTCACCTCGGACAGGGCTTTTTGTATGCGCGCCGCGTCTTTTTTGGGAATTATCCCCCGCCCGGCAAGCATCTTCACATGGGCGGCGCTTCCCCTGATGTCTTCCATGGCAAGGGCTTTGTCAATATCCACGGATGCGGAAAAACTTCTGGCAAGGCCGTGAGGCGCTTCTGAAAATCTTCCCGACCAAAGCGTTTTTTTTGACATCGCGCCCTTACTCCTTCACCGCAACCTCAACCCTGTTTCCCGCAAGCAGGGTCTGGGTCGGGTAGGCAAAACTGATTTTCTCCTCGCGGAATCTGCTCACTATCTCCAGATTTATGTCCTGACGCGCGTCAAGATAGGTTGTGTAATCGCTCGTCAGGACGTAGTAGGCGACCTCAAAATTGAGCGAAAAATCCGCAAACTCAACAAAATGAACCCTTTCGTATTCCGTCATGGGGTGGCGGTCTATTATATCTTTCAACATGGCGGGAATGCGCCCCAGTTTTTCCGCATCCGTCTCGTAAACGACCCCGAAAGTAAAGAAACAGCGGCGGCGGGGAAGGTTTCTGTAGTTCAGCACCGTGTCGGAAACAAGCTGGTTGTTTGAAAAAACCACAAGTTCGCCCGATATGCTCCTCACGCGCGTGGTCTTGAAACCGATTTTTTCCACCTCGCCCCTGAACTGCCCCACAACTATGAAATCGCCCACCACAAACGGCTTGTCCAGAACTATTGAAAGAGACGCTATGAGTTCGCCGAGCACATTCTGGACGGCAAGGGCAAGGGCGATTCCGCCGACTCCGAGCCCGGCTATAAGCGGGGTTACCCTGATGCCCAGATTTTCAAGCAGGATAAGCGCGGCGAGAAACCACAGAACCATCCGCAAAAAAAACATCGCAACCCGCGACTGGGTGACGGTGAGCCCCCACCGCTCGTGGCGGCGGGAAATGTAATGGCGGGCGATGGCCTCAAACCACAAAACCGCCTGAGCAACAAGCGCGGCGGTGAAAACATTTCTCAAAATCCCCTCCGCCCGCGCGCTGTCGGGGGCGAGGAATGCGGAGCCGACATATACGGAGACGGCAAGAACAAAGAAGGTGTGAGTGCCGCTTATGATGTCCGCAACGGCGTCATCAAAGGTGTTTTCGGTTGTCCGGGAAAACCTGCGAAAACGCGCGGACAAATACCTGACGGCGACCAGTAAAATAACGAAGGCAACCGCGCTCGCGGCCAGAGGGCGGAAGTATTCATAAAAGCCCGCCGTTCTGAAAGCGTCAATCAGAGCGCCAAAGTCCATCGCCTGCGTCAAACGCCTCCCGAAGACCTGTCTATCACGGCGGCACCCACGCTGTCTCCCCACACATTGACCGTGGTTCTGAAACGGTCAAGAAGCCAGTCAACCGACAGCAGAAGACCTATGCCCTCAAGGGGAAGCCCCACGCTTGAGAGGACTATCACCATGGTGACAAGGCCCGCCTCTGGGATGCCCGCCGCGCCTATGGCGGCAAGGGTGGCCGTAAGAAAGATTATGACAAGCGCCGTTGAATCAAGCGGCACGGCGTAAACCTGCGCGATGAATATGACCGCCACCGCCTCATACAGCGCCGTGCCGTCCATGTTCACCGTCGCTCCGAGGGGCAGGACAAAATTCCCCACCCTCGGCGACACCTTCGCCTCCTCAATGGCGCCGGACATAGTGAGCGGAAGGGTCGCCGAGGATGAGGCGGTGGAAAAAGCAGTCAGTAGCGCCTTGCTCATGTGCCTGACGTAGGCAATCGGGTTTCTGCGGGCGAACAGAAAAAGCACAAGGGGCAGGACAATAAGCCCGTGGATGCCGAGCCCCGCTATAACCGCAAGCATATACTTTGCTATGCCCGCCGCCATTGAAAACAGCGCATCCCCTCCGCCCGCCTTTCCCACGCGCGCGGCAATGATGCATGCGACGCCCACCGGCGTGAGGGCGATGACCCAGTGAACGATTTTCATTATCGCGCCGTCAAGCGCGGTCAGAACGCGCTCAAGCGGCTCCGCCTCTTTTACGCCGAGGCGGGAGAGCGCAAGCCCGAAAAGGAGCGAGAAAACTATAAGCGGCAGTATCTGAAACTCCGTGGCGGACATAAAGACGTTCGGGGTTACCATGCTTTTCAGTATCTCTTCGGCGCCCGCATTCTTTCCCTCAACCTTCATCGCCGCCGCCGACCTCATTTCATCGGTCATGGTTCCGAGGATTTCCGGCGAACCGCCGGGCTGAATCAGGGAAACGACAAAAATACCGATGGTAACCGAAACGGCGGTTGTAACGGCATAATACAAAACGGTTTTGAGCCCGACGGATTTGAAATCGCGCATCTTCATAACGCCGAGCGTTATGCTGACCATTACCAGCGGTATGACCATCATCTTAAGAAGGTCAAGAAAGAGGCCGCCGATAAATTCGGCCTTCACACCGGTATCCGGAAAGAAGGTTCCGGTTACGGCCCCCACGGCAACGCCCGCAATAATGGCGGGCAACAAAAGACTTCTTCCGTTGTTCATAGTTCAGCCTCCGTTTGGCAAAATAAAAAACCGGCGCCGCCACGCTGGGCAACGCCGGTTTTTATATTACCGGAACAAGGAAGGAATTACATCATCCCGCCTATGCCGCCGGGACCCCCGGTCATGGGGGGAGCCCCGCCGCCCATCGGCATTTCGGGCTCCCTTGAGGGAGCGTCCGCTATAAGCGCCTCGGTGGTGAGCAAAAGCCCCGCCACACTCGCGGCGTTCTGAACACAGGATCTCGTAACCTTTGAGGGGTCAACGATTCCCGCTTTCAGCATGTCTCCGTATTCAAAGGTCGCGGCGTCAAAGCCGAAGGGCCCTTTGCCCTCTCTCACCTTCTGGACAACTATTGAGCCGTCTTTCCCGGCGTTGCCCGCTATTTCCCTGAGCGGCTGCTCAAGGGCTCTCTTCACTATGTTGACACCGGCCTGCTCCTCACTATCCGCGCCCTTGAATGCTTCAAGGGACTCAATTGAGCGCACAAGCGCGACTCCGCCGCCGGGCACTATGCCCTCTTCCACGGCGGCGCGGGTGGCGTTGAGAGCGTCTTCCACTCTGTCTTTCTTTTCCTTCATCTCGGCCTCGGTCGCGGCTCCGACCCTGATGACCGCCACTCCGCCGGCAAGTTTGGCGAGACGCTCCTGAAGCTTCTCCCTGTCATACTCGCCGCTCGCGGTGGATATTTGCCCTCTTATCTGATTTATCCTGCCGCTGATGTCGGCTTTCTTGCCGGCCCCGCTGACGATGGTGGTGTTGTCTTTGTCTATGACAACCTTTTTTGCCCTTCCAAGGTCCGCAATCGTGGCGTTTTCAAGTTTCATACCCGCTTCCTCGGATATGACCTTGCCCGCAGTAAGGGTCGCTATGTCCTCTATCATGGACTTGCGCCTGTCGCCGAATCCGGGAGCCTTGACGGCGGCGGCCTTCAATGTGCCGCGAATCTTGTTCACAACCAGTGTGGCAAGCGCCTCGCCCTCAACATCCTCGGCGATGATAAGAAGCGGGCTTGAATTCCTCGCAACCTCTTCAAGCAGGGGAACGAGGTCTTTCATCACGGCCACCTTTTTGTCAAAAAGAAGGATGAACGGGTCTTCAAGCTCAACCAGCATCCGCTCCGAATCGGTTACGAAATAGGGGCTCAGGTATCCGCGGTCAAACTGCATTCCCTCAACAACCTCAAGTTCGGTCTCAAGGCTTCTCCCCTCTTCAACGGTTATAACCCCGTCTTTGCCGACCTTCTCCATTGCGTCCGCTATCTTGTTTCCAATGTCGCTGTCGCCGTTTGCGGAGATGGTGGCAACCTGAAAAATCTCCGTCCTGTCTCTGGTCTGTTTGCTCTGTTTTCTGATGCTTTCAACAACTTTCTCAACCGCCTTGTCAATTCCCCGTTTGAGTTTCATCGGGTCATGCCCGGCGGCGACCAGTTTTGTGCCCTCGGCAACGATGGACTGCGCGAGAACGGTGGCGGTTGTGGTGCCGTCTCCGGCGACTTCGCTTGTTTTTGAAGCGACCTCTTTTACCATCTGCGCCCCCATGTTTTCAAACTTGTCCTCAAGTTCTATTTCCTTGGCGACGCTGACGCCGTCCTTGGTAACCGCAGGCGCGCCGAACGCCTTGTCCATAAGCACATTTCTGCCTCTGGGCCCGAGAGTAACCTTCACCGCATTGGCGAGTTTGTTCACTCCGGACACAATCAGATTCTGCGCCTCTCTGTCAAATTGAATGCTTTTTGCAGACATTTTTTCCTCCTTTTATGTGGATGCCGTCTCAACCGATGACGGCAAGTATGTCTTCCTCTTTCAAGACGACGTGACTTTCACCCTCTATGTTGATGTCCGTTCCGCCGTATTTGCTGATGAGAACCATGTCCCCAACCTTGACGTCGGGCTTTATGACTTTACCGTCCCGCCCTGTCGCGCCGTTTCCGACCGCGACGACCTCGCCTTCCTGAGACTGCTCCTGAGCAGTGTCGGGTATTATGATACCCCCCGATGTTTTCGCTTCACCTTCCAATCTCTTTACAAGAACCTTGTCGTGAAGAGGCCTGAACTTTACCTTTGAAGCCATTTCACCCTCCTGAATGTGTTTTTTTGTCGCAACAGGACAACCGCAGAAGTGGCAAAACCACTCACACGCCCCGCAACGGTTATAAGGATAATCACCGCCCCGTTGTTGTCAAGAAAAGTTTTTTCATTGGGCGGGGCCGTATGGTTGCGTTATAATGTGCCTTCCGGCCGAAGTGGCGGAATTGGCAGACGCGCAGGATTCAGGATCCTGTGGGCGCAAGCCCGTGGGGGTTCGAGTCCCCCCTTCGGCATAAGGGGACGGCGGAAAGTTGGATGGCTTGAACCGATGAGGAAAATCAGACAGTTTTGCGAGTCCTCGCTTTTTTCAAACTCTGAAAGTTCAGAAAAGACAAAGATATGGAAGTGGTTCCCGCGCCTTATGGCTCTGGGGTTTGCGATGCGGCTTGTTGTCGCCCTCACTTGCGACTGTCACGCTTATGCGGATGAGGTAATGAACTACCTTGAGCAGGCGCACAGGGTGGTTTTCGGATACGGGTTTATCCCGTGGGAATACAGGTTCGGTGTCCGCTCCTGGCTCATACCGGCTATCCCCGCCCTGCCGCTATGGCTGTCAAAGACAGCGGGGCTTGATTCACCGTCTTTCTATGTTCCCTTTGTGTATTCGTTCAACGCCCTCATATCCATGGCAATACCCGCCGGAATGTATTTTTTCACCCGCCGCGCCGTGTCGGAAAATGCCGCGCGCTACGCGCTTGTTTTCGGGCTTTTCTGGTACGAGCTGATAGCGTTTGCGCCACGGGCTCTTGCCGAACCCTACGCCACCGCCGCATTTTTCGGCGCGCTCGCCCTGATGTCGCGGAAGAACGGCAAAAAAATCTTCATCACCGGTCTGCTGTTGGGACTCACGGCAACCCTCCGGTGGCAATACGCCCCGGTTGCGGGCGCGGCGGGGCTGATGTGGCTTATATCCATAGATGACGGGCGCAAAGCCGCAGTTACGGGCGGGATACTTTCAATCGCAATCTGGGGAGTTGTTGACTTTTTTACATGGGGGCAGTTTTTTCATTCCGTAACAATGATGCTGCAAATATCAACCGTTTTCCAAACTCTTGAATTCTTCGCGAGCCATACTACTCCGTGGCATAAAGGGATTGTCTGGCTTGTCACCGCATCTTTGGGGGTTCATCTGATTTCCCTTGCGGGCGTGGCAAAGCGGCAACGGCTTTTTTTCCCGGTTTTTGCGGCTTTACTTGTTTTGTCTGTTCACATGCTTCCTGAAGGAATTGAATACAGAAACATCTTCATTGTGATTCCACTTTCACTGATGGCCGCGGGAGGTTTTGCGGGTCTTACGGGCGGCAGGACAAGAATCATTGCCTGCGGGCTTTTTTTGTGTATATCGCTTACCGGGCTTCTGGGAAAACTGCCGAAAATGGAACTTGCCCTCGGCGATTACACTCGCTACATAAACGCCTCAACAACTCCGGGCATAAGCGCGGCGAAACAGCTTTCACAACTGCCAAGCGCGCAGGTTCGCGGTGTCTTGTGGCTTGCGGGAAACCAGATATTTTCGGGCGGATATTTCTACCTTCACAAAAACATTCCCTCATATTTTATGGCCGACCCTCAAGATCGCGCCATTGTCTCAGAACATCTCAATTCGGGCGGGAAGTTGAACACGGTCGCAACCCATATTATCTCGCCACAGCCCGTAAGCAGGCTTGAAGGATTTGAAGAGCGGGGCGGAATTCCGGGATGGCCCGGATGGAGGATATACGAAAACAAAAACCCCAAAACTGTCCGGCGACTTGCCGGGTTTTACTACGACACCTTTGACCCGAACTGGATGAATATCGGAAGACGGGCAAAAGAGGCGGGAATTGAAACAGACCCTCTTCCGCTGACACCTTACAAAAAACAGTAAAACGGGCTCAAAATTGAGACGGAACTAAAGTGGTGGATTGAAAACCAGAATCTTTGCTCCTTCGCACTCAAAAACGGCGGAGGGTTGCCTGTTATGTTGTGCCGCCCACGCCATAGCCCGGTCCTGAGAGAGAATGTAGGTTGACAGCGGATCTCTGGGCGAGCCGCATTTGTATATGGAACACAAATCTCTTTCGGGGGGACCTTTGCCGGTATTGGCAATTATAAAATCAAACGGCCCTTCATAAAAGCGGTCGGGTACGCCGAATTTCCACGGATAAAGCAGGATTTTGCCCTCACGGTTTAGATAGACGGAGACTTGCGCTATCTGAACTTCGGCTTTTGAGGTTGCCATAATTGATTTTGTCCACCAGTAAGTGGCAAGGCCCTTTTTTAAACCGAACCTCCGGATGCCCTCATCAAAACATTGTGCGGACGGCGGATAATAATTCACAAGCGCGGCTCCATTCTTTTTTAATGCAAGCGCATACGGGGCACAGACCGTCATCAGAATAACGGCCGTAATTGTGAACATTTGCGGCAACAGCGTAATGCGGCTCGTTATCAAAAAAGCCCATCCGATAAAAAGTGGAACAGCGCGCGCGGGAATAAAATATCTGCCATTCCCCACAATTTCGGAAGGCATCCCACCGAGGAAGAAATTCCCACTCAAAACCGTCGCAACCACCGAAGCGGCAGATGCAAAGAAAAAAAACATTAGAACAAACAAAAGTTCCGCTTTTGTATTCGTTGTAGAGCGGATGCCTTTGAAAACAGCTCTCAAAAGAAGCACAAAGAATAAAACCCACACGACGGCTAAAATCGGATGCCGCACAGCCGTCTCCGCCGCCCATGTTCCCATATCCCTGAAAGCGACAATGATTTGATCAGGACTGCCAAATCCGGAATACTGCAATGTTGTTTCGCCTTTCTCTATGAAATACTCTCTCAAAAGAGGCGAACATAAAAACCCTGCTATACATGCAATGGACGAGAAAACCGGAGTCACGGTTCTGAATAAACCGGCCCACAAAATCCCCGCAGTAGCCGCCGGAGCAACAAACCACACGGTCAAAATGGGATCCGAAACGACACCTGTCAAACACAGTATAAAAAGAAAAATATAAAAGGGTGTGCGGCGCGAGCGGACAGAGTAAAGAAAAAGAAAAACCCCAAAACCTGCTACAACCCACGTTGAGGCATGCCGAGTTGGAGTAAGAAACTCTCCGGGCAAAACGGCATCCGCCCCGTATGCGAGAATGACCCATCCCAAAGTGCAGAGGATGAAAACAAAGGCGCGGCGCAGAGGGTCTTTCCCAAAGAGAAAATCACTGACAAGCATCCACGCGAGCGCATGAAGAAACATCATCAAAGCGCCAAAAAGATGAGTGCCCAAAGCTATGTTGCCGCTCGTCAGCCAGAAAAGAGACCATATAACGGGGAAATCAGTGAACAGGTAAGTGGGCGCTATTCTTTGGAAATTCCAGTCGGCATAGGAAAAAATCCCAGCCCGGACATCCTGCCACATAACAAAAGGTGTTGCCTCGTCCGAACTAAAAAGAATCCCGTGCAGAAACAAATCACCGTTCAAAAGCGCGCCGTAAATCGCGGCGATTGAAACTGCAAAAGCGGAAACGGCAAGAAACAAAACCGGATTTCTGTTTTCTTTTCCCTCTCCTATTACCCACCTCGCCATAAGAAAGCCAACCGGAATTCCAACCATGATAGCAAAAATAGGAGCCAGTTTATCGGAAGCACCCGCTTGAAGGGATATGTGCAAAGCGGCAAGACCGGCAAGCATTTGGACCACAAAAACAAGGGGGTAGGAAACCAGTTTTTCCGATGAGTGTTCGGCGCGAAAAGTGAACTTCACATTCAGCAGGTAAGAAGGGTAAACGCTTGCGACAAAAGACGCAATGTAAGCCCAGTAAGGATTGATAAAGTAAAGCAGAACCAGATAGATGCCGTAGGTCAATACGGTCTTTGCGCCGCCGACCATAAGAAATCTGATAAACTCTCCTTTCATATCTTCTCTTTAATTCAACTCTTTCACAAGAAGCGGCTTAAACTTTTGGCGAAGTTTTTCCCAGTCTTCCAAGTTCATTTCGTAAAGACGTTCCATCCCTACTCCGGTTTCCACTTCGCCAACAATGCGCGCATTCATTTTTGCATGAAACTTGATCGAGGGTAGGTTGTCTTTGTGAACCTTGCAGGAAGCTTTTTGAAAACCAAAAACTTCAAAACCCGCCTGACAAATAAAAAGCGCCATCTCAATTGAGGAGGTGGGAGTCTTGTCGCCATTCAAAATCAAACTTCCCCACTCAAAATGATCTTCTTCAATAAACAACCTGACCGTACCGCACCTTTTCTCGTCTTCGTTGCGGAAAATTATGTAGTAATACTCCACCCCATCTGCCTCACGTTTTTTGTAGTCCGCAAGCCATTCCCGTTGTTTCTGAACCGAGGGATCAGTAGGAAACAGGTAGCGCCCAAGTTCAGGGTCGGTTCTCAACCTCACAATAAACTCCGCATCCGCTTCTTCAACAAGGCGGAATGAAACCGTTACACCACGCGCCGATTCAACTTTCTTCAACAAGGTCTCTCCCGCAAGACAGTTTTTTAACAGAGCCGTGTATAAAACCGCCCAAACGACAAACCCACGGCATTTGACCGAACACTTTGTCCGTGACAGAAACAAGCGATTTCAGGTTTCCGCCAACCAATGTTTCAAGGTGCGGCGGAACAAACATGCTGTAGAAAAAGTCTGTTTCAACATCCATTCCTCTGTGCCAGTCAATAATGTCCCGCTTGGAAATTACATTATGGGAACCCGCCTCTTCGTGCCAAAGGGGCCACAACTTCATCATCAAATCAAAAACGGGACGAACAAACGATTTGTTATTCTCGCTGAAAAAATGAAATCCTCCGGGTTTCAAAGCCGATTGAATCCTAATACAGGATTGTTTCGGGTCGGGAACATGGTGCAAAGCGCCGATAGTTAACACACAGTCCCATGAATTTTCGCAAACCGGCGGTTCATGAAGATCCGCGACAAAAAAACAAACACGGTCGGAAAGGCCTCTTTCTTCCGCCTTCCGCATGGCCCGCAGAATGGATTCGCGGGAGATGTCAAAACCGGCAACATAATGCCCGGCTTCCGCCATTCTGAGGGCAAAATCGCCGGGTCCGCAAGCCGCATCCAACAACCAGCCGCTCCGCTCGGTTCTTTTTTGCAAATAACGAAATATGACTTCTTCCACCACCACGCTGTGAGGTTTTTCCTTGAAATCTTCGTAACTCAACTCGCTGTCCGAAGACCATTGATCAAAATGCTCCCGCTGTGAAACCTGAGCGGAATACTCCCCGCCGGAATTCTTACCAGTATTTTCATAACGCAATTGCGGAATAACCAGCTCAGTCACGCCGCCCGGCCCTGTGAAAGTTTCCGAACAGGAAACGCAACTACAAACCCCCAATTCAAAGCGCAAACTGCCCTCCTCTCCTCTATTCATACACACAGGGCAACGAAGTTTTGAAAGAACGGGCTGAAGCACGATGGCGCATTATAACACACGGAAAGAATGTGGAAAACTTGCATTGAAGATAAAGGCGGGTAGTCTGGGTGTTTATGAAGATACTCCTTACGGGCGGGGCGGGCTTTATCGGCTCTCACGTTTCCCGCGAATTCATCAAAAACGGGCATTCAGTTTTAATCATTGACGACCTGTCCGCCGGAAAGGAGGACAACCTTCCGGCGGAAGCGGAATTTGAAAAGTGTGACATACGGGACGGCGGCGCGATGGAAAAGATCTTTTCATCTTTCAAGCCCGATCTGGTAGACCACCACGCCGCCCACATAGATGTGCGCGTGTCGGCGGATGACCCGGCTTTTGATGCGGATATAAACATAGCGGGCTCTCTCAATCTGCTGAACCTATGCTCCCGGCACGGGGTCGGAAAGTTCATTTTCGCCTCAACGGGGGCTGTTTACGGAAACGTCTCAAAAATCCCCGCCGGTGAGCAAACCCCCCGGCAGCCGGAGTCTCCCTACGGAATAGCGAAACTGTGCGTTGAGAACTACCTTCATTTCTTCAAGAATGAGCGGGGAATTGACTTTACTGCCCTGCGATACTCAAATGTTTACGGGGAGCGGCAGGACACCGAAAGAACAACCGGCATTGTGGCAATACTCTGCGGAAACCACAAACGGGGGCTGGAAACAACAATCTGGGGGGACGGCGGGCAGACCAGAGACTATGTCCACTGCTCCGATGTTGCGCGCGCAAACGCCCTTTGCGCGCAACACCTGAGCGCGGGAAAACCGGGCGGCATCTTCAATGTCTGCACCGGAAAGGAAACCTCCATAAACGACATTATTGACTGCCTCGCCCGGGTTTCAGGTAAAGAGGTGAAAATTAAAAAAGCCGCGACCAAAAGCGGCGATGTGGACAGGATATGCCTTGACTACTCGCTTGCTGAAGAAACTCTGGGCTGGCGTCCCGAAGTCGGCATAGAGAACGGAATCTCAAAAACATGGGACTGGATTGCCGGGGGCTAATGCCACTCCCCTATTCTCTCCTCAACAACAACTTCCTGTTTTCTTGTATTCTCAAGTGTCCGCCACAGGTATTCGCCTATGATTCCGAGCATAACCATCTGCACGCCGCCGAGAATCAACACCACGAGAACAAGAGACGCCCACCCCTCGGCGGGAACGCCCGCGAATTTTGCGACAACCACATTGACACCGTAGAGAAACCCCAGAAAAGCCGTAAAGAAACCCAGAAAGGTTATCGCCCGAAGCGGCACGACAGTATGGGCGGTGAGAGTGTCAAAAAGCAGATTGATGTTTTTTGAGAAAGTGAATCTGCTTTCGCCGTGGACACGCGCACGCCTCTCGCCCGGAACACGGGACTGGGAAAACCCCACCTCGGCAACGGCGGCGAGGATGTTGATGTTTTTTCCCCTCATCTTCCTTATTTCATCCAGAGCCCCGTCCCTGACAAGAACCATGTCTCCCCCGTCCGGAGGAATTGAGGAAACCCCCATAATGCGGCGCATGACAAAGTAGTAAAACCCCGCCATAAAACGTTTGAAAAACGGGTCGTCCCTGCCTCCCTCGCGCGTGAGCCACACGACTTTGCTCCCCGTCTTTTTCATCTCTTCCACAAGCCGCGCAATGTTGCCGGGCGCGTCCTGCCCGTCTGCGGACAATATAACCGCGCAGTCACCCGACGCCTTCTGAAAACCGAAAAGACAGAGCGCGTGAGAGCCCTCATTTTTCGCCGCGCGAAGGCCCTTTATTCTTGAATCCGCCCGCGCAAACCCCTTTATCACATCGGGCGTTGAATCAGTGGAGTGGTCATCAATGATTATCCACTCCCACTCCATCCCCAGACCTTCAAGAACCGGAATCAGTTCGGCGTGAACCGCGGGAAGGTTTGCCTCCTCGTTAAAGGCGGGGGTTATGACGGATATCTTCCTCATCAGGCCGCCGCCTCTTCAAGCAGAACATCGCAGACATACCTTATCTGCTCATCGGTGATGCCGGGAAACATCGGCAGGGAGAGTTCGGTATCCGCGATTCTTTCCGCATTTGGAAAATCACCCCGTTTGTATCCGAGGTCTTTGTAGCACGGGTGAAGATGAACCGGGCTCGGATAATGAACGCCGACACTCACTCCCCGCTCGCGCATACGCGCGGCGGCGAGGTCTCTGTTTTCCACCATCGCGGCGAACACATGCCACACATGGCGGCAGTCCGGGCGGAGTTCCTGCAAGCGGACGGCGGAACCGGAAAGCAGTTCGCGGTAGCGGACTGCGGCGGCGGCGCGAAGGTTTGCCCACTCCTCCGCGCGCCCGAGTTTGACGCCCAGAACCGCCCCCTGAAGCGCGTCCATTCTGTAGTTGAAACCCTTTTCCGAGTGAAACCCTTTTGACGACTGCCCCCAGTCCCGCAACATTCTGCATTTCTCCGCGACCGCAGAGTCGTTTGTGGTAATTGCTCCGCCCTCGCCCAGAGCGCCGAGGTTTTTGCCCGGATAGAAACTCCATGCGGCGGCAAGCCCCATGCCCCCGCACCTCTCCCCCCGGTATTCCGCCCCGTGCGCCTGAGCGGCGTCTTCTATTACGGGGACGCCGTTTCTTTCGGCTATCTCCGTTATCGCGTCCATACCGGCGGGCTGACCGTAAAGATGCACGGGAACAATTGCCTTTGTTTTCGGGGTTATCGCGGCCTCAACCGCTCCGGGGTCCATTGCGCAGAAACCGTCAACATCAACGCAAACGGGCTTCGCCCCTATGTATGTCGCCGCCATCGCGGTGGCTATGAAGGTCATTGCGGGGACGATAACCTCGTCTCCCGCGCCCACTCCGGCGGAGAGAAAGGCGAGGTGAAGGGCGCTTGTGCCGCTGTTCACACACACCGCATGCCTTGCGCCGGCAAATTCGGCGAACCTGTTTTCAAACGCCTCCACTTCGGGGCCCAGAACGTAAAAACCGGAGTCCGCAACGGCGGCGAGAGAGCGTTTCATCTCGTCCCGAACGGAAGCATCCGCAACGGACAGGTCAAGAAAGGGAACTTTCATGGCGCGTGTCAGAGGGCAACCCTCTCCCCGTTTTGCCTGATTGACAGGTCTGCGGCCTCAAGTATGCGCACTATACGCGACCCGGCGGCGGCGTCCGTTCGCGGCTTTCTTCCCTCCCGGACGGACGAAAGAAACTCCGACGCCACAAGGGAAAGCGGTTCAGATGATTCAATCCGGGGAACATGTATGTCTCCCGAACGGTACTCAACCCGAAGCTGCTTTATGTCCGTGCCGGCGCTCCTCATATCAACCCCGCTGTCGTAAATTTTCAGTTTCTCGGTGGACTCCGTGTCATCGTATATAGCCATTTTGCGGTTTCCGGCGACCGTTGTGCGCCTTATTTTAACGGGGGCGAGCCACCCCACATGTATGTGCGCGATGAATGAAGATTTGTAATGAAGCGTCATGTAGGCGGTGTCAACGGGCATGCCGGAGATGTGCGAGACCGCCGAGGCGGAAACCGCGACCGGCTGCTCGCCGCTGACCTGAAAAAGGATTGAAAGGTCGTGAACGGCAAGGTCCCAAAGCACATTGACATCCGTCTGGACAATTCCGAGGTTGATCCTCACCGAATCAAAGTAATAAAGGTCTCCAAGTTCGCCGCCCCCCGCAATCGCGGCCAGCTTCCTCACCGCGCCCGAATAGACAAAAGTGTGGTCAACCATCAGGACAAGCCCTTTTTTGTCGGCGAGTTCGGCCATCCTGTCGCAACCTGACGAACTCATTGCCATTGGCTTTTCAACAAGCAGGTGCTTTCCCGCGGCAAGCGCGCGCATGGAAAGGTCCGCATGGGAGGACGCCGGGGTCGCCACGCAAACGGCGTCTATGGAAGAGTCCGCGAGTATGTCGTCAAAACTTGCCGTAACTGCGGAGAGCGGGTGGTCGGCCTGCGCCTTTTTTGCAAGCGCGGGGTCGGTCTCGCAAACAGCCCGGACTGACGCCCCTTCAAGAGAGGCGAAATTACGGGCGAGGTTCGGGCCCCAGTATCCGTATCCTACAATTGCTATGTTCATGGAAACCTGCCGCCAAGTTTACAGCAACGGCGGAGATTTGGAAATTTATTCCCGAACGGCTTCGGCCTCGGTGAATATCTCCCGCAACCGCTCCAGCGTTTGCCCGCCGGGGTTTTCCCACATCCCGCGCTGGGCGGCTTCAAGCATCCTTTCCGCCATCTCCGCCGCCGCGCGGGGGTTGTTCTCCTTGAGAAATTTGAAGTTGTCCGCATCAAACAGATACGCCTCCGCCACCCCTTCGTAAACAAAATCGTCCACAATACCGGTCATGGCATCGTAGCCGAACAGGTAGTCAACGGTGGCGGCCATCTCAAACGCGCCCTTGTATCCGTGATTTCTCATCGCCTCAAT
The DNA here is from genome assembly GCA_026708565.1 of Candidatus Dadabacteria bacterium. Taxonomy (NCBI): domain Bacteria; kingdom Pseudomonadati; phylum Thermodesulfobacteriota; class Candidatus Dadabacteria; species Candidatus Dadabacteria bacterium. The sequence continues at coordinate 43,500 of JAPOUR010000059.1, read as the reverse complement.
CCACTTGGGGTTTACCGCGCGGGAGCGGTAAACCCTGAGCAACTCCTCTTTGAGGGTTTTGATTTTCGGGCTTTCGGGCCTTGAATTGTCGCCGAAGTAAACCGCAGGCGCGCCGCCGGCCCCGCTTGCGCGCGCGGCGTTTGCCATGCCCCCGTGAAACTGATAGTAATCATCCGAATCCAGAATGTCGTGCTCGCGGTTGTCCTGATTCTGGAGGACTATGTCCAGGGAGGCGAGGCGCATTCCGTATGCCTCGTGCTCTGACCGGGGGCCGTCCGGCCCGTAGGCGTAGCCGCTCCAGTTTACGTATATCATCGCCAGGTCCTCCGGCGTCTTCCAGTTCTTTGAATCTATTGCGGACTGAAGCCCCGCGCCGTATGAGCCGGGCTTTGAGCCGAAGACCCTGTGAAGCGAACGCCGCGCCGCCGCGCCCTCATCCAGCCCCTCCGCCACCCAGCGGGATTTTTCCAGAAGGTGGCGGCTTCTGAGCGGGTTCATTTCCGGCGGCTCGTCATCCATTGCCGCAACCTTGTCAACCGCATGGTTGAAAAGCGATATCAGGTCGGGAAAAGCGTCTCTGAAAAAGCCGGAGATTCTCAGGGTAACATCCACGCGCGGCCTGCCGAGTTCCGTGAGGGAAACAACCTCAAAATCCGTCACCCTGCCGCTCTCGCCCTGCCACACGGGGCGCAGCCCCATCAGCGCGAACGCCTGCGCGATGTCGTCCGCGCCCGTGCGCATGGTTGATGTTCCCCAGACCGAGATGCCCGCCGCGGCCGGAAACTCGCCGCTGTCCTGAAGGTGGCGCGCAATGAGGGCTTCGGCGCTTTTTTTGCCGAGGGCATACGCGGCGCGTGTGGGCAGCCCCCTTGTGTCAAGGGAATGGAAATTTCTCCCCGTGGGCAGGATGTCCGGCCTTCCTCTGGTGGGCGCGCCCGAAGGCCCGGACGGCACATGAAGCCCGCGCAGACCGGCAAGCAGGTTTGTAATCTCGTCCGGGCACCGCTCCAAGCGGGGAAGCGTGTCGCGGAGGGCCGCCTCGCAGACGGACGCAAAGGCGGGAAATTTTCCCCTGTCAACACACCCGGCGGAGCGGCCCGCAACCGCGCGCTCCATGGCGGTTTTTGCCATCTCCTCAAGTTCCTCCACCGCCGCGCCCAGAGTTCTGGGGGTTTTCTCTCCCACTTTGCCGCTGAAAGCAGACCCGTAATCGCAGTCAACCGGGTCAAAACTGAGTCCCATGTCGCTTGCGAGCGCCTGCGTTATTCCGGGAAGCTCCCCCGCGCCGATCCTGTGAAGGGCGACAAGCAGTTCGGCAAGCGGCTCTCCCTCCGGAGGCTGTCCGAGGATGTGCAGTCCGCCGCGTATTTGAGACTCCTTGATTTCGCACAGATAGGCGTCCAGCCGCGCCATAACCTCGTCCAAGTCGTCCGCCGGACAGCCGAGGTCTTCATGGATGCGGGTTTTCTCCACGACCTGCGCTATCTCCTCTTTCAGAAACTCCGCCCTTGCGGGGTCAAGCCCCCACGCCTGATAGTATTCGTCCAGAAGTTGCTCAAGGCGCAAGTAGTCGCCGTAGCCCCCGGCGCGAACCATCGGGGGGATCAGATGGTCTATGATTACGGCGTGCGCCCGCCTCTTTGCCTGAGAGCCCTCGCCGGGGTCGTTGACGATGAACGGGTAAAAATGCGGAACCGGAGGGAAAACGGCCGCGGGAAAACAGGTTTCAGGGTCAAGAGCCACGCTTTTGCCCGGAAGCCACTCAAGATTTCCGTGTTTGCCGAGATGAACCACGGCGTCCGCGCCGAACCGCCGGAAAACCCAGAAATAAAACGCAAGATAACGAAAGGGCGGCGGGATGTCCGGCGAGTGGTAAACCGCTTTTGTATCCTGTCCGTAGCCGCGCTCCGGCTGTATGGAAACAAATACGTTTCCATACATTATCCCCGGAAGCGGAAACCCGCCGCCGCAAAGACGGGGGTCTTTTTCCGGCGCGCCCCACTGCGCCTCAATGCGCCCGCGCATGCTTTCGGGCAGCAGGCGGTAGCAGGAGAGAAAATCCGCCAGCGGCAGAAAAATTTCGCTTTCCCTCACGTTCATAAAATCCGGCTCGTTGGTAACCCTGCTCGCGATGGCGTCCATAAGTTCTGGGGCCGAAAGCGGAAACTCGCCGCCGAGGCGGTAACCGTCCCGCGCAAGCGCCTCCAGAATGCGGACGCAACTCTGCGGCGTGTCAAGCCCCACGCCGTTTGCGAGCCGCCCGTCCCGCGAGGGATAGTTTGGCATTATCAGGGCTATTTTTTTCCGGGCGTTGTCTTTTTTTGCGAGCGAAAGCCAGCCGTCTCCAAGGGCCGCCGCACGGCGGCAACCGTCCTCGTAGGGGGCGAAAGCGACTATTTCCGAATCCGTTGCCGGGTCTTTTTCCAGCGCGCGCTTGAAACAGACGGGGCCCGCGTCAATTTTCCCGTCCATTTCCGGAAGGGAAATGTTTATCGCCATGTCGGTCGGGGAAAGCCCGAAAAGGTTTTCCCTCCATGACTCTTGCGCGCATGACGCGAAAACCGCCTGAAAAACCGGCAGTTTTATTTTTTCAAAAATAAAATCTCCGCCGTCCGCCGCGCCCTTCAGGGCGAAACTGGTGGCGTTGAATATAATGTCAAACCCGCCTCCGGAAAGCGCGTTTTCAAGGGCGAGAACATCTTCGCGCTCCCTGAGGCTTTTAACAAAAATCGCGCGGGAGGCGATGCCGAGGGAGGCAAGGGCGCGCGCCAGCGATGCCATAGGCGACAAGTTTGCCGAAAGATAAAGGCTTCTGTAGGCGACAATCGCCGCGGATGCCTTTTTATTTGCGGGTTTTTCAAATTCGTCAAACAGAAATATGTCCGGGGTTTTTCGCGGCGGGGAGACTTTCAGGGAAAAACCGAAAAAAGTGTTAAACGCCAGCCTGAGAAAATTCCCGCAGTTTTCCGTTCCGCCGGAGGAAAAATAATCCCATGCGGCGCGAGTCCAGTCCGGAGGAGCGGTTGACAAAGACATGAGTCCCGCATCCGGGCTGTCATCTCCGGGGAGAAAAACGAGCGGGGTGTTATTTTTTTTGCATTCCGCGCAAAGGGAGTCGCAAACGTAAGGATAGTAGTTTCTGCCTCCGAGCATTCTCGCAACCACCAGCCGCGCGCCGCCGACCACGGAATCAATATATCCGTCCGCGGACGCCTCCTGTTTAAGGTGGGCGAGATTTGCCATGCGGAGGGAGGGAATATGTTTTTCGCTTGAGAGAATTTCCCTGTATGCGGAATTCATGCAGAGTATGTCTGTGTCCGCCGCGGAAAGGAAAACCATGTCGCCCGGGGTCTGCTCAACGGAAAAAACTCCGCCGCCGTCCCCGGGACTCCACCCCCCCGGTATGGTCGCTATAAGGTGCATGACGGCAAAGAGGCAAAATTAATTTTGCGCCAGATGTTTTTCCACTGTCTCACCGATGTTCAGCGCGGAGAGTTTTCTTCCGATAAAAACCAGACGGGTTTTCGGGGTTTCGCCCGCAAGCCACGCCCTGTCATAATATCCGTCAAACCTCTCGCCGACCCCCTGAATAAGCATTCTCATCGGCTTGCCGGAAACCCGCATAAAGCCCTTGACTCTGTAGATTTCATTCTCGCGCGCGGTTTTTTTCAGCGCCTCCACAAGCCGCTCCGGCGAGGCGTCCGAATCTATTTCCACCACCACCGAATCTATGTCGTCATCGTGCCCGTGCTCTTCCCCGCTTTCGTGTTTTTCCTCGTGAACGCAGCGCCGGGAGTCCAAATCATCCTCGGCGGCGGCTCCGATTCCCAGCAGTATGTCCGGGGAAACCTCCCCCATGCGCGCCCTCACCACCGGGGCGCCCGGCCTCATCGCGCCCTTCAAGCCTTCCTCAACACCTGCAAGTTCCGCGCCCTCCACAAGGTCGGTCTTGTTCAGAACAACCATGTCCGCGCACGAGAGCTGGTCTGAAAAAAGCTCCTCTATGGGGGTCTCGTGGTCAAGGGAATCGTCCGCCTCGCGTTGCGCCTGAACCTTTTTTCTGTCGCATATTTCCCCGGTGGCCGCGCCCGCCGCGTCAACCACCGTAACCACGGCATCAACTGAAAAATGCGGCCTGAGACCGGGCCAGTTCACGGCGCGGACAAGGGGTTTCGGTAGCGCAAGCCCGGAGGTTTCAACCACTATGTGGTCTATGTCGCCCTTTCTGTCGGCAAGTTTTTTCATCACCGGCAGAAATTCCTCCTGAACCGTGCAGCAAAGGCAGCCGTTGCTGAGTTCAACAATATCACCCTCCTCACAGCCGCAGGACGAGCGGATGATCTCGCCGTCAATGCCCACGTCGCCGAACTCGTTGACGATAACCGTTATGCGCCGCCCCGCCGCGCCGGTGAGCAGGCTGCGGACAAGCGTGGTTTTTCCGGCGCCGAGAAAGCCGGTAACAACCGTTATGGGAATCTTGCGCGTGAGGATGCTCATTTGCGGTTGAAAACAATACTCATCACCGCGTCCATATCCAAACTTTTCTCAATGCGGTCGGCGAGCAGGTCGTATTGTTTTTCCCTCCTGAGGGCGAAACTTTCCGCCGCCGGGGCGTCCGCCCCCCTTTTTTCGCTCAAATAACGCACAAACTCGCCCCTCAGGTTGTCATTCTCAAAGATGCCGTGAAGGTAAGTCCCGTAAACATTGCCCCGCCCGCTCACCGCGCCGTCCGCAGAGCCGTCCGGGCGGGAGAGAAACGGCCTGCCCCCCTCCTCAAGCCGCGTCCGCCCCATGTGTATTTCGTATCCCGACACCCGCTCCCCTTCAATCGCCGCGAAAACCGCGCCCCCGTTTTTTACAACTGCTTCGGTCCTCTCAAGTGTCTTTGCCTCCTCCATTTCCGTGCGGGCGGCGAAAACTCCCAGCCCCTCCTCCTCTCCGGCGGTGGAGTCAAACGCCCCCCGGTCGGCAAGAACCGATCCCATCATCTGGTAGCCGCCGCAAATGCCGATTACGGGAATTCCCGCCCCGCAGAGGCGGCGGACGGCGGAGGCCATGCCGCTTTGTTTGAAAAACTTCAAATCCTCCATCGTAGCCTTGCTTCCGGGGACAACCACCGCGTCCGCGCCCTCCATACCGGCGGGCGAGCGGACGTAGGAGACGGCAACGCCGTCCTCCATTTCAAGCGGGCGGAGGTCGGTGAAATTTGAAATGCGCGGCAGCCGGGGCACGCACACCTTCAAGTCTCCCGGACGGGGCGGGCGGTCATCGTCAAGGGACACCGAATCTTCATCGTCAAGAAAAAGCCCGTCAATATGGGGCACGACCCCGAGAACCGGCCTGCCGGTTTTTTTCTCAAGAAATTTCAATCCGCCGGAAAGAAGCGAGATGTTTCCCCTGAACCGGTTGATTATCATCCCCCTGACGCGCTCCCTGTCTTCGGGGTCAAGCAGTTCAAAAGTCCCGGCGAGCGAGGCGAAAACCCCGCCCCTGTCTATGTTTCCGACAAGAAGAACGGGGGCGTCCGCAAGACGGGCGACCGACATGTTCACTATCTCTGTCCGGGCAAGGTTAATCTCCGCCGCCGCCCCCGCCCCCTCTATAACCACAACATCAAAGCCGCTCATAAGCCGCCCGAGCGAGGCGCGCACGGCCTCCAGAGCGCGCGGGCGGAACTTGCCGTATTGTTCAAAACTCATGTGCCCCTCCGGCCTGCCCATAACCATCACCTGCGACAGGTCCTCCCCGGCGGGCTTAAGCAATACGGGGTTCATATCCGCAAGCGGGGGCGTCCGGGCGGCTTCGGCCTGCATTGCCTGAGCCCTGCCTATCTCGGAGCCGTCATCGGTTACAAAAGAGTTGAGGCTCATATTCTGCGACTTGAACGGGGCGACAGACAGCCCTTTTCTCACAAGAGCCCGGCATATGCCGGCAACTATGACGCTTTTGCCCGCGTGAGACGCCGTGCCTTGAATCATCAGGGTTTTAGCCTTCACCGTCCGCCTCCGCCCATGCCTTGAGAAGTTTTTCACAATCCCGCTCCGGCATCGCGCTTATGCGTATGTGGGACGGCAGCCCGAAAGAGGCGCAGTCCCGCACGGCGACCCCTTTTTTGAGAAGCCGGTCTCTTGTGCCGCGCGCGTCAGGCTGCTTGACGAGGAAAAACCCCGTGTCCGTGGGAAGGCACGTTTTGCCCGCCCCGGCAAGCCGTTTTATGAGGCGGTCTCTTGCGGCAAAAAGGCGGCGGCGGCTCTCTTCGCGAGCGGACGGCGGAAGAGAAAACACCTTTTCCGCCGCGCGGCAGGCAACCGAGTTGACGTTCCACGGCGGGCGGACGCTGTTCAGCGCGGCGGTTATCCGGGGGCTTGAAACCGCATAGCCCATCCTGACGCCCGCGAGGCCGAAAAACTTCGTGAGCGAGCGGATGACAACCGCGCCGCCACGGGCGGCAAGCGGGGTTGAATCGCACCGCCGCTCCGTGAAGTCCGCATACGACTCGTCTATAACCAGCACCGCGCCCCCCGCCTCGCGGGCGACCTCCTCCGTGCCGCCGTCCGGCATAAGCAACCCCGTGGGGTTGTTCGGGTTGCAGAGAAAAACAAGCGCCGGGCGGTGGCGTTTTATGGCGCGGACAAGCGCGGACGGGTTGAAACGCAAATCTTTTCCGGCGGCGCACCGGACAACGCGCGCCCCGCAAATCAACGCCGCCCTTTCGTATTCGGAAAAAGTCGGCACGGCCACCAGAACGGTCTCCCCCCCCCTGAGGCAGCGGCAGAGCAGGTGAACTATCTCGGACGCGCCGTTTCCGGCGAAAACACAGTCTGCGCTGGCCCCGTGAAAACGGGCTATGGTGGCGCGAAGCTCCGAGTATCCGGCATCGGGATAGGCGGACGAACCGGCGCACGCGCCCGCGAGCAGTTCTGAAGACGGGAAAAACGGGTTCAGGTTGCTTGAAAAATCGGCGATTTCAAGCGGGTCAAGGCCGAGGGCTCTTATCTCCCCGTGGTCAAGCCCGCCGTGAAAGGGCGGCGCGGCGCGCGGAACAAAACTCACCCGCACGCCCCCGCTTCAGGTTTGCCTGCTTCAGGCTCGCCCGCTTCGGGTTTGATTCGGTCGGCGGCGCGGGCGGCAATTCCGGATGAAACAAGGCTCAGGTGGACGTATGAGGCAACCGTGTTGCAAAGGCGCACGCCCGCCCCGGAGCGGTCGCCCGCAGAGTTTGTAACGTTGAAAAACCCGCCCGCGTCTCCGGCGGCGGACGAGTAGTGGAACTCATGCCCCCTTTCGGTGTCGCCACGGCGGAAAAACCCCGCGTCTCCGGACGCGACCACCTCTCTGTAGCCGATGGACTGGAGTTTGCCGCGCATGAGAAAACCCCCGCCGACCGCGCCGCACATTTCAAAATCGCGTCCGCGCAAATCGGTGATGCTTGAGCCCAGATACATCATCCCGCCGCATTCGGCGTAAACCGCGCCGCCGGAGAGGCAGAAATCCCTCACGGCCTCCCTCATCGGGCTGTTGGCCTCAAGTTCCTCACAGTAAACCTCGGGAAACCCGCCGCCTATGTAAAGGGCGTCCGCCCCTTCGGGCAGCCGCTCTTCCGACACCGGGGAAAACGGCGCGACCTCGCAGCCCCAGAGGGAGAGCAGGTCAAGGGTGTCTTCGTAGTAAAAGGAAAACGCCTTGTCGCGGGCGACGGCGAGGCGGGCGCGCTGCGGGCGGGGCGAGGGGGGAAAAAGACGGCTTTGCGCCGGGGGCGGGGCGGGGGCGGAGCGGGCAATTTTCTCAATAAGCCCCATGTCAAGACGGCTTGCGGCGAGACGCTCGGCCTCCAGTTTCCGCCCGCCGGGCGGGGCTTCGTTGGCGGGCACAAGCCCAAGGTGTCTGAACGGGGTCTCCAGATCTCCGTCCGGGGGAAGAAAGCCCAGATAGGAAATGCCGGTCGCGGCGGCAACCGCGCGCGCCGCGCGCGCCGCGTCCGCAGGCGCGGCGCGGTTGAGAATAAACCCGGCTATGTTCACCTCCGGGTCAAACATCTTGAGCCCCAGCGCGGTCGCGGCGGCGGACGAGGGGCCGCGCATGCCGTCCAGCACCAGTATCACGGGGGCGCGGAGGAATTTCGCCGTATGGGCGGCGGACGCCCTGCCGTCCGGGCGCGCTCCGTCATACAGCCCCATAACCCCCTCTATAACCGAGATGTGAGCGCCCGATGAGTTTTTCAAAAACAGTTCAAGGCAGTCTTGCGGCTCTGTCATCCACAAATCTATGTTTCTGCCCTTTCTGCCCGTTCTGGCTTCGTAGTGGGACGGGTCTATGTAGTCTGGCCCGGTTTTGAAACCCTGAACGGTGAGCCCGCGCGCGGACAGGGCGGACATTACGGCGAGGGAAACGGTCGTTTTCCCGCATCCGCTCCGCTCGCCCGCTATTACAACTCTGGGATACACCGCGGCCGCTCCCGCCGGAACTACAGAAAGACCTTCAGCAGGTCTCTCCTGCAAAGCACGCCCACGGGCTTTCCGTCTTTGACCACGGGCAGGCGGCGGACGCGGTGCTTGAGCATCATTTCCACCGCCCGCTCAACGGTATCGTCCGGGGCGACGGCGATGACCGGCGTCCGCATAAACTCCTTCAGGCTCAGCCCCGCCGCCGCCCGGCACGCCTTTGTGATGTCGCGGGTTTCAGTCCAGATGCCGAACAGCGAGTGCCGCTCCTCTCTGGAAAACGGGACGGCGCTCATCCTGCCGATGAAATCGCTTTCGGATATCAGCCCGACCACATTGCCGTCCCCGTCCACAACCGGCAGGCAGCTGACGGAGCGCTCGGTCATTGCGCGCGCCGCGTCCTCTATGGTGGCGTCCCGGCTTATGGTCCGGGGCGATTCCGACATTATTTTAGAAACAAGCATGGCTTCCGCCCGGAGCGGAAATGTTGACAATCCCGCCCCGGTCAATAGATAATACCACCCGTGAGCCCGGAAAACATCAAGTCCGCCATAGAAAAATCAATCAACGCCTCCCATGTTGAGGTCAGCGGCGATGACGGAGCGCACTTTGAGGCGGTCGTGGTATCAGGCGAATTTGAGGGCAAAACGCCGGTTGAGAGGCACAAGATGGTTTACGCCGCGCTCGGAGACGCAATGAGAGAGGAGATACACGCCCTTTCAATCAAAACCTACACACCGGGGCAATACGGAGGATAAAATGGCAGGAGACATAATAAGCACAATCAAATCGCAAGTGGAGGGCAACCGCGTTCTTCTATACATGAAGGGAAGCAGGGATATGCCGCAGTGCGGTTTTTCCGCCCGCGTGGTGCAGATACTGAACGCGCTGGGGGTTTCCTACGAAACTGTTGACGTGCTGCGGGACGAGGCAATAAGGCAGGGGATAAAGGATTTTTCAAACTGGCCCACCATTCCCCAGCTTTACGTGGACGGCAACTTTGTGGGCGGTTGCGACATTTGCGAGGAGATGTTCCACAACGGGGAACTTGAGAAGACCCTCGCCGAAAAGGAATAAGGGGTTCTAAAGGCGGGCGCGCGCTATCAGCCTGTCAACGGATAGGTAGCCGCCGCCCGAAACGGTAACCGCAAGCGCAAGACCGATGGCGAGAAGGGTGTATTCAATCCCCTCGCCCGCCTGATTTCCGCGCCAGTTCATAAAAAACCCGTGCTGGAGGTGCATCATCATCACTCCCGTCATTATGATGCCTATTGACAGCGCGCAGAAACGCGACAGAAAGCCCACTATCAGGGAAACCGCGCCCAGCGATTCCCCTATTATCACCAGAAACGCCACCACGGACGGCAATCCGGCCCAGGTGGTGAGGCTCGCCATACTCTGGTCAAACTCTATAATTTTCAGGAAGCCGTGCGGAAAAATCACGACTCCCAGAGTCACCCGCGCTATGAGGGGCGCGTATCCCGAAGTTGCAAAAAGGTGTTTGAGAATCATTGTCTAAAGTCCCCGCTGTTATAAGTAGATACTACCCGCTTGAGAGAAAGTCAACCACAAGGGCGTCCACTTCCTCTCTTTTTTCGCGCCAGAATCCGTGCCCGCAGCCTTCAAACGCGCGGACGGTCGCGTCCGGTATGAGTTCCCCCACCTCCGCCGCCCGCTTCGGGTCGGTAACGTTGTCTTCCGTCCCGAACATAACAAGAGAGGGCGACTTAATACGTGGAAGAAGCCCGGCGGTTTCATGCCCTTCGCACGCCGCGCACTGGCCGTGGTATCCCGCAATGTCTTCGGGTGTGGTTTGCACACCGGCGAGGCGCTCTTTGATGGCGGTGAGATTGTCTTCAATGTATTGCCTGCCGTAGCCGAGGAAAAGCGCGGTGAGCCACACGGGCCCCATGCCCGCCTTTTCGGATATTTGCCTGCCCGTTTCAAGTATCAGGTTTCCGACCTCGTCCCTGTGGGCGGTTGAGCAGCCCATAACCAGCCGCCGGACTCTTTCGGGATGGTTGATGCCTATCCACTGCGCTATCATTCCGCCCATGGACTTGCCCGCAAAAGACGCCTTTTCAATCCCCAGAAAATCGGCAAGGGCGACTGTGTCGTCCGCCATGTCCCGTGTGGAATACGGGGCGGTCGGTTTGCTTGAGAGGCCCGACCCTCTGTTGTCAAACACTATGACTTTGAAGTGTTTTGAGTAAACCGGTATTTGGTCGTCCCAGCTTGATATTGTGCTTCCGAGCCCTCCGATGAGGAAAACCGGCTTTCCAGAGCCGTGTTCCTCGTAGTTAATGTTCACCCCGTTCACTTTGGCAATCGGCATATTATCCCTCCGCGCTGTCCAGATATTCCCGCAGTATGACCGTTGCGGCGACCTTATCAACAACTTTTTTTCTTTTCTTTCTGCCCATTCCGCCGCCGATTAGCGCTTTTTCCGCCTCTTTGGTGGAGAAACTTTCATCCCACAGAACCGTCTTTATTCCGAAAGTCCGGGAAACCGTTTCGGAAAAGTCTTTTATCGCCCTCGCCCGCTCTCCGAGAGAGCCGTCCGCGTTAAACGGGATTCCGACCACAATGCGCCCCGGCTTGTGTTCGTTTATCAAAGCCGCGAGGGATTGCAGGTCGTTTTTTTCATCCGTCCGCCGGACAACCCCAAGGCCGTTTGCCGTGATGCCCAGTTCATCGCTCACGGCAACGCCGATGGTTTTCGTTCCGACATCAAGAGCAAGGGTTTTCATTGACAAGTCCGTTCAGCCGCGCTTGTGTCTTGACAATGCGGGCTTACTTCATACTATTTTACGGAATAAAGAGCGGGGACGGTATGAAATCTTCGCTTTTTTGTTCTTTGAAAGTCAAATAACGGGAAAGAAAACCGGAAAATCCCCTGAACAATAAGGAGTTGATGAAAGTCTCCGGGTCTTTCAGTTGGACGATACCCTTAAACAAGGGGGATGTGAGGCCGTTGTCGCCTTCTATTTCTGCCATCAAGTGTTGGACGATACCCTTAAACAAGGGGGATGTGAGGCGCCCCGGAATGGTTCAAGAGTGGAAGGCAAGTTGGACGATACCCTTAAACAAGGGGGATGTGAGACCTAACACAGGACGCGAAAGACCTGCGTCTCGTTGGACAATGCCCTTTTAACGGTTCTTCTCAGAAATCTTTATAGATTCTGTTTTGCCTCAACCCGTCCGGTTGTTCTTTTCCCGTTTTTTGATTAACTGACAGGATAATGAAATATAAAGGACTCACCGGATACAGTCTTCATCTCAAACGGATAGATTTTTCCGGCGGAAAAGCGACACGCGCCGTAAAATACCCAATTGATTGCAAAAACAAAAAACATCTGAAAAACCTCGCCGACCATATTTTCAGCGATTATCAGGCGATTGTCGGCGACTTCAACATAAACGACTGGATAAAAAACAAGGAAAAGGAAAAACATCCCTATTCGCTTTTTGATTTCTGGCGTGATTCACTGCGGGCGGGAGTGGTTTTCTTCCCAAACGCCGCGGAACTGATTGACCGGTTCAATCCTGACATTAAAGAGAGCATTAAAAGGCAAGTCCAAAAAACAAACCCTGATTTTTCCAATCTGGTCAAAGATTGGGACAAACTCATGGGATATGTCGTCCTGCCAAGAGAATTCAGAAGCAACAAGACCAAAGGTAAAGTTGAAGCAGAAATGAAAGAGATTTTCAAACTGGAAAAAGAAGAAACCATAGACGGCAACGCAAAAGAGTTTTGTTTCACAATAAAAAGCCTGATAGGAAAAGGCAAGGAAGAAAAACATAACATTCTGCTAAAAAAATACGGCATCAATCGCAACCTGTTATCCGAAACAGATATGGAAACAAATCTGACTTTTTGCCCTCATCCCGACATTCCGGCGAATCGGGAAGCCGACATCAAAGACCTGATGAATACGATTCAAAACATGTTCGGAGAAAAATACAAGGATCGCATGGGTCTTGATTCCGAATACAATTCCCAGTCAAACTACCTCGGAGCGCAACTCAAAAGGCTGCGCGAAGGGAAAACCGGAGAAATTAAAGCGGACATTCTCAAAGCCGCCCCCGTTTGGAAAGGTAAAGAAAAAGAACTTGAGAAGCGTCTGGATAAACTCTCCCAATGCGCGAAAAAACTTGCCGACCGCCCCGAACTTGCCGAATGGAGGATATACCGTCTTCAAATGGGCAAGATCAAATCTTATGTGTCAAACATTGAAACACAGAAAGGAAAAATAGAAGAGCAGATTGAAAAACACATTGAGGATTTCAAGGAAATAAGAAAAGACATTGAAGCGGGAGAGTTTCCCCTGTCCAAAGAGTATATGGAACACCTTCAAAAACTGGAAAACCTTGCCGTTGGGTTGAGGGGTAAAATGGAAGACTCGCCTCACGAGGAATTGAATTTCTACGACGACCTGATGGGAAGATTCCGCTCCGAACTGAACCGCCGGTATCAGGAAAGCGACACCAACAATAAAAAAGCGAAGTATGAAACGGCGGCGCACGCATACAAGAGCATTCACTCCGACCTGCGCAAGATACCGGCATTTCCCGGAGAAACCGCAAAGGAAATGTATAAAAAATACGCGGACTCATGGGAGCGTCTAAAAGCCGGAACTGAATTTCTGGCGGAAACCCTGAAAACCCCGGAAAGCGGCGGACGCAAGCCCGCGCAGGAAGATGAAGAGTTTCTGCTTGGGCGTTTGAACTCTCTCAAGAGAATATACGGCAAACAGAAAGAAAAAGACGCCACCCTGAGAAACGGCTCAATGAACACCGCAAGGTTTGCCGGAGTGGTGAGAAACGCGGTTCTCAAAGCGGCAAAGATTGATCTGCACGACTGCGGCGAAAAAGACTATTTCATCCGGGGAAAGGGCGTGAACTCGCAACGAAGATGGTCGGGCAAAGACCTTTCCGCAAACATCAAGGGGAAAAACCCCCTCCCGTTGATTGAGGGGCTTGTTAAAAATCTGCAACCCGACTGGAACGGCATATTCAAAATGAAAGGCGGTTTCAAAAACGCCATACACGAACTTCTTGACGCGGTTGAGGTTGAAAAAGCAAGAGCCGCATGTGTTATACACCTTCAACCCGACATTTCCGCGTCCATACCCCCGCATATAAAAAAGGACTTCTATAAAGCCGCGCCGTTTATAAAAGCGTTTGCAAAAGGCGGCAAGTTGAAAGGCGGGCAGTTGGGAACTTTCATTAACACAATCATCTGCTCCGAATTAAGGGGAACTCTGAGCCGTATGACACAGGAACAATACATAGTGCGGGCGACCGTTCAGTTTGAAAACCTGAAGAAAAGTTTCCCCCTCATCCACAACGGCGACAAAAAGAGATGGTTTATAGAAACAAAGGATGCGGAGGGGAATTCAATAAGTTTTCCAATCAGATCTTCAAAATATCAGACACAGTTTCTTGAAAAGTCCGTAAACCCGAAAGGCGGCATCACAATGAAGCCCGGCGACCATTCTTTAATCGCCGAAAGAAAACTGGCTGTTGAATGGGAAAAGACGGAGGACGGCTTCAAGCCCTCGCTTAAGATGTTTTCCGATGAAAGGGTGTTTGTCTCCATTCCCTTTGAAATATCGGGCGGGGAGGAAACAAAACCCAAACGGCTGCTCGGAATTGACACGGGGGAATACGGTCTCGGATACACTGTTCTTGAGACAAAACCCAAACTCAAAATTGTAAAACAGGGCTTTATCTCCCACCCGTCCCTCGGAAAGATAAGAGAAACCATCAGACACGGGAAAACGCGGCAACGAACCGGAATGTTCAGAGAATCCTCCACGAAACTCGCCGACATAAGGGAAAACGCCATAGGCGCTTTGAGAAACCGGATTCACGACATCGCCGTGCGCTACAAGGCGGCAACGATTTACGAAGAGCAGACAAGCGCGTTTGAACCATATAACTCTTCAAAAAAGGTTTCCAAAGTTTACAAGTCGGTCAAACGCGCCGACATTCGCAACAAAAGACAGGAAATTAAAGCCGACAAAGATGAGCGCAAACTTGTATGGGGAACTGCCAAAGCCCCCGGAAAAGAGATTGACGCATACGCCACAAGCAATATATGCAGTTCCTGCGGTGAAAGCATATACGCGCACATAACGCGGGAACGGGAAAAAGATAGTTTTCCGGTTACATACGAAAAAGACGGCTTTTGTAAAATCAAGATTGGAAAACACGACATAAACGGAATTTCAAAACAATCCGGCAATACGATGACCGGAAGGGAAGCCATCAATGCCGTAAAAAACTTTTCACGGCAGCCCGTTGAAAATCTGGCGGGAAAGAACCCCGTATTTCAAAACCGGAGGGAAGCCGGGGAATTCAAAGAAAAACGGGGAAATCAACCCGTTTTCACATGTCCGTTTTGCGGACATATTTCAGACGCGGACATTCAGGCATCTCTTATTGTGGGGCTCATTGCTTATCTGCAAGAGAATGAAAATGAAAAAGAACTGTGGAAAAGACGCAAATCAAGACTGGGAAAAATCAAACAACTGATTTCCAAAAACGGGAATCTGAAAACCGGATTCTCACACATAGTCCCAATTTAAGATGAACCCCAGCTCAATTTCGTCCAATAACTTCAAACCACTCTGATATAATATCTACTTGCCCGTAGATGTATTTCCTTGCACCGGAGGAATAAGCATTTGCGGTCGAAACTGAAGGAAAGACCCTTTTCCTTCATGGTTTTCCACAAGTTTTATACATGAGGTTGATTCAAAGGTGACAATAGTTGAGTGAAAAACAGACAAAATGATTTCTTGGAATTCCTGATCTTCCTCCAGTGGAATCACCTTCAACCCTTTCTCCTGAAGCAAGTCAATACCCAATGGGCGTGCATGGGTTTTATGCTGTCTGGCATCAGCAAGCCACTTTGCAATTTCCCGAGGCTTATCATTGTTTTCACCCTTAAACATATAGTTTGACAGCCATTCGAAAACTTTCTCCTGAGACAGATCCAATGCTTTCTGACAACTGTCCAAAAAAACCCGGTGGCCAGTTTGCTATTCTTGAAACCCATATTGGAGCAGTTTTCGGATCTTTAATAACTTCACTCCTCGCTTGAGCGAATTCGCTTAAAACCGCATGGGCTGACGCTCCGTTGAGCAAAGGATCTGTCGGCCCCAACGCCGACTCTTTACCCATAATAATCTCATCGGCAGCACACGCTATCATAGTGGCGGCAGACATGGCGTTTTGAGGAATAATTGCTCTTATGTGGTCATACTTTCTCCTAATATATTGCACTATTTGGTCAGCGGCTTCCAAAGAACCTCCCGGACTGTGCAAAATAATATCCAAGTTTTTTCTCTTCAAGCCATGGAAAACAGCCATAAAGGCTTGAAGGTCATTCAACTCAATAGAGTATGCTGAACTAGGTATGTTCGGATTTGGCGAGGAAAAACTGGAAGCATAAACAACCGTATCTCGTTTGGTGTATTCACCGAGTTTCTTGAGATAAATGCGCCTTATCTCATCCGGTAGGCTTCTTTTACCAACTTCGTTGCGAATATCAGAAAGTGTCGCCATTTGGGTCACTACTGCTGGAAAACGACAAAAAAGGATTTGGAGCTCTTTTCTTTGACAACTTGTAAGAAACATCAATGGCGTTCTTCAGTTCATCAGAGATTTGCAGACTCATGTTTTCTAACAGTTCCTGCCTTTTCTCTTCCATTGTATCGGCTTTGCCCGCTTCTCTTTTCGTCTTCATAGGAACACCGGCACTTTCTACTTTTTCCATAACAACACCTCCTGCGCAAAGGTTGTAAGTTCAAATCTTTACCCAATCTTCAGAAAAAGTAAACACCTGCGCAGAACCCCAAGGGGGTTCTGCGCAGGCACGTATGCTACAAAACACTTCGGGCTTGTAGCAATACATCAAAACGAACTCCCCGGCTGTTTCAAAAACTCAATCTCCTCCTCCGTGCTTCCCCTCCCCAGTATCCCGTTCCTGTGCGGGTATCTGCCGAACCTCTCTATAATTTCAAAATGCCTGCGGGCGAAATCCTCCGATGATTTCAGCCTTTCATAAACCTCCGGGGCTTCCCTGAACTCCCCGGCAAGAGAGGAAAAGGTTTCAACCGATATCTTCTGAATCGCAAAACTTTCCGAATGCA
This sequence comes from Candidatus Dadabacteria bacterium, assembly GCA_026708565.1. Classification (NCBI taxonomy): domain Bacteria; kingdom Pseudomonadati; phylum Thermodesulfobacteriota; class Candidatus Dadabacteria; species Candidatus Dadabacteria bacterium. The sequence continues at coordinate 26,897 of JAPOUR010000059.1, read as the reverse complement.
TCAGCGGCATGTAAAAGAAAATCCTCTCAATAGGGAAAAGAGACCTGTCAAACCCCTTTTCCATCCCCCTTCTGCACACGGCGAGAGACAGGCCGTCAAACGCGAAAGACTCCGGCACGCCCCTGTGAATGTTGCGCGGAAACTGGTCGGTGAGAAGTATGCAGGCAAGCGCCCCGCGTGGCGTTTGAGACATGCCCTCCGGCTCTCCCGCGCCCGCCGCCCGGAGAGCAGCGCCGAACTCCCTCTCAACAAGACGGTCAAAACCCTCATCCCCGGCAAACCACTTTGACATCAACTCCGGGTCGCAAAGCCCGTTTTCGCCCATTTCACCGAACCAAAACCGGTGTATCCGCCGCGCAAATCCGTCATTCAGCATAAAACAGCCCTCCAACACTTTCTAACTATGCTCGCTTACTGTCTTTCAGTAAAGGATAATTCCCTGTTTGTCATAAAACAGGCACAAATCCGTTTGACTTGCCCGCCGTGTGCTACTACAATATCTGGTGTTCACGAGTTCACTGCAACACGAAATACAGTAGTTGGACTGCTTGGAGGAGGCTAATGTCATCAGAGAAAACGGAAACGGGCAAGACCGGAAACGGTGCAACGGAGGAAAGAGGAAACATATTTGAACTTCCCAAGAAGTCTCTCTCAAATGATACCGTTTTTTCGGGCGAAGAGAGACCCGAAGTTCCGAGGCTCGTAACCGAGAAGCCCGACGAGAGCGGGCGGGACCTTCCCCCCGAAACCATTGAAGAATTCGGCGGAGACGAACTCCGCGCAAGGGTGTTCTTTGAGAAATACGCCCTGAAAGACGAAGAAGGCGGCACAGTTGAAACCCGCCCGCAGGAGATGTGGAAAAGGGTCGCCTCCGAAATGGCCTCCCCCGAAACCACGCCGGAGTTGCGCGAGGAATGGACGGAGAAGTTCTACTGGCTTCTTTCCAACTTCCGCTTCATCCCCGGCGGGAGAATCCTGTTCGGCGCCGGGCAGACGCGCCGCTCAACACTGCTTAACTGCTACTTTATGCCCATCAAGGAAGACTCCATAGAGGGGATATTTGAATGGTGCAAAGAGGCCGCAAGGACCTACTCCTTCGGCGGCGGCGTAGGCACGGACATCTCTCCCCTGAGGCCCAAGGGGGCGCCGGTAAACAACTCGGCAATCCACTCCACCGGAGCGGTCTCCTTTATGGAGCTTCTCTCCACCACCACGGGCACTATCGGGCAGGCGGGCAGAAGAGGAGCGCTGATGATCACCATAGACGTCAGCCACCCGGACATATTCAGTTTTCTTGACATAAAAAACGATTCGGACAGGTCTCAGGTCAAGTTCGCCAACATATCGGTGAAGGTTTCGGACAAGTTTATGAAGGCCGTGGAAGAGGACGGGGATTTTGACCTTGAATACGAAAACAAAAAAGTGCGGATGAGAAAGACGGTCAAAGCCAGAGACATCTGGACGCGGCTTGTAAAATCGGCGTGGGCTTCGGCGGAGCCGGGCCTCATCTTCTGGGATGCTGTGAAACGCTACTCACCCACCGAATACGGAGGCATGGAGGTTGAAGGCGTCAACCCGTGCAGCGAGCAGGCGCTTGAGAACTACGGAAACTGCTGTCTCGGCAACATAAACATGAGCCTTTTCGTCAAGAACGAGTTCACAAAGGACGCCCGTGTTGACTGGGAAAACCTTGACCGCTCGCTTTCATACTCCGTGCGTTTTCTTGACAACGTGCTGGACTACAACGAGCACAAACACCCGCTCGGCTTTCAGACCGACGCGTCCCGGCGCTCAAGGCGCATAGGCGTGGGCTTCACCGGTTTCGGCGACATGCTCGCCAAACTCGGCAAACGTTACGATTCGGATGAAGCCGTTGAGTTCACGGACAATATCTTCAACCACATCAAAAACACGGTTTACTCCTCCAGCGCCAAACTCGCGGGCGAGAAAGGGGTGTTCCCCGCATACGACGCAAAGCAGCACTTCAAAAGCCCGTTCCTTGACACCCTTGACGGAGACGTCCTTGATTCGGTGCGCGAGAACGGCCTCAGAAACGCCTGCATACTGACTGTTCCGCCGGTGGGAAGCGGCTCGGTTCTGGCAGGCACATCAAGCGGCATTGAGCCCATATTTGCGCTCTCCTACTTCAGAAGGTCGGAATCCCTCTCAAAGGAGCAGTTCAAGGTGTATCACCCGCTTGTGGGCGACTATCTGGAAAAGTTCAGCCTCTCCGGCGAGGAAGACCTGCCGGGCGACCTGTTTATAACATCCCACGACATAAAGCCGGAGTCCAGAGTCCGCATGCAGGCAACCATTCAGAAGCACATAGATTCGTGCATATCCAGCACAGTGAACCTTCCCACGGACATCTCTCTTGAAGAGGTGGAGAAGGTTTACTTCCAGTCGTGGAAGACCGGCTGCAAAGGCATAACCATTTACAGGGAAGGCTCCAGAGAGGGCATTCTCATAACCGAAGAGCAGGAAGAGAAAAATGAAAAGAATAGGGATGGGGAGATTTCACAAGCCACTCACCCCAACCTCCAAACCTCATCTCCTCATCCCTTAAAAAATCCTCCTGCTGAAAAGGAGAAAAGGCCGCAGGTGTTAAGCGGCTTTACGGAGGTTGTCCGCACGGGGCACGGCAACCTCTATGTTACGGTGAACACCGTGGAAGGAAGACCGTTTGAGGTTTTCGTTCAAATAGGAAAGTCCGGCTACACGACAATGGCGGACGCCGAAGCCATAGGTCGGCTTGCCTCTCTGGGGCTGAGAGCCGGCATCAGCGCAAAGGAGATAGTTGAGCAGCTTGAGGGAATAGGCGGAGCGTCTCCCGTATTCTCCGAGGGCAAACTGGTAATGTCCATTCCGGACGCGGTGGCGGCGGTGCTGAAAAGACACTTTGTTGAAACCGGAGAGCCCCACAGCCAAAGCGGCGGCCCCGGACGGGAAAATGAATCCGGGTCAAAAGACCTCCGGCTTGCGAGTTGCCCGGAGTGCAACAGCCCTTCCATCGCCTTTGAGGCGGGATGTGTAACCTGCAGAACCTGCGGATACTCAAAGTGCGGATAACATAAAGAAGTTACCACCTCCACCCCTCCTTGCAAAAAACCCTGCCGGACAAGCAGTCTGGCAGGGTTTTTGTTTGCGAAAATCAGTCAGTTAAAAAAGCCTTTCGGCAGTTTGAAATTTCTCATTATCTTGGACAGGTAGGGTGTCTTGATGTCATCTCCCTCACGGTGAACCGGAATTGTAAAGGCAACGCGCCTGCCGGAAATGTCAGGGTGTTCTATAGCCCTGTGGCTACCCTTGCCCTTATTTTTGTAGAACTCAAACCGGGGGTCGTGACTGACAAGCATCTTCCGAAGTTGGCGGAAAGAAACCGCTCTCATGCCGACGCATATCTGTTTTCCGGTATGTTTCGCGGAATATCAAGGTCATCGGACCGAAAGTTGCTTGACGGCTTCTTTTGTGTGTGGCTCACCAGGTCCCTCAACTCGGCCTCCCTTATTTGCCTGAACTTCTGAAACAGGCGCGGCGGAGCCGGTTGAAAGATGAGGGAGTCGTCTCCCCGGAATCTGGCAAATGACACTTGGGCGCAAATATTCTCCCTGAGTTCAGAAAGCGCTCCCTCCCAGTCATCTCCCACCCCTATAACATCCATCTCCAAGGCGTGAGCCACCCAGTGACCATCCTCAATATAGCCAAGAACACTGACTTTTACGGTATTCATCCGTTGTTCCTCTCACCCACAGTTTCGCCCGCCACAAAACGGTTGTCAACCGTGTTTAAGGGACCCGCTCGCTTTTAATCTGTCTTACCCGCCCCGTCGCCCGGGCTCTCAACGGCCTTTGTAAGCACCGTTACCGTGTCGTCCCTGACCTCGGTGATGCCGCCGCGCGCGATGAACGACCCGCTCCCGCCGGAGCTCTCATACCGCATCTCGCCCTCAACAATAGTTGACACCATGGGGACATGACCGGCAAGAATGCCGAATTCCCCGAGGTCGCCCTTGAGAACCACGGTTGAGACCCGCTCTTCAAGCGCGAGCCCCGAAGGGGTTATGACTCTGAGAGTGAGGGTTTGTCCGGACAATAAAGCGCTCCCGTACCGGGTCAGGCGGCAATCTTCGCCGCTTTCTCCCTGACCTCTTCAATGCCGCCCACCATGTAAAACGCCTGCTCGGGAACATCGTCCATTGCGCCGGAAAGGATTTCGCTGAAAGCCTCTATGGTGTCCTTGATTGGGACGTATTTGCCCTCGGCTCCGGTGAACTGCTGGGCGACAAAAAACGGCTGGGAAAGAAACCTCTGAAGTTTCCTCGCCCGCGAAACCGTGAGTTTGTCCTCCTCGGAAAGTTCATCCATGCCGAGAATTGCAATTACCTCCTGAAGCTGCTTGTAACGCTGGAGAACCTCCTGAACGTTTCGCGCAACCCTGTAATGCTCCTCTCCCACAACCTTGGGCTCAAGGATGCGCGAAGTTGAGTCAAGCGGGTCAACCGCCGGGTATATGCCCAGTTCCGTCAACTGGCGCGAAAGCACTATTGTGCCGTCCAGATGGGCGAAAGTGGTCGCCGGGGCGGGGTCGGTCAGGTCGTCCGCGGGGACGTATATCGCCTGAACCGAGGTGATGGAGCCGTTCGTGGTTGAGGTGATCCTCTCCTGAAGGTCTCCCAGGTCGGTTGAAAGCGTCGGCTGGTAACCGACCGCCGACGGCGTGCGCCCGAGAAGCGCGGAGACCTCGGAGCCCGCCTGGGTAAAGCGGAAAATGTTGTCTATGAACAGGAGAACGTCCTGATTTTTTGCATCCCTGAAATACTCGGCAAGGGTCAGGGCGGTAAGCGCCACCCTTGCGCGCGCTCCGGGCGGCTCGTTCATCTGCCCGAACACAAGGCCGGTGTTCCCCAGAACGCCGGACTCCTTCATCTCCATCCACAGGTCGTTGCCTTCCCGCGTGCGCTCCCCCACGCCGCCGAAAACCGAAACGCCGCCGTATTCCTTCGCAACATTGTTTATGAGTTCCATAAGCAGAACGGTTTTCCCCACTCCCGCGCCGCCGAACAGCCCTATCTTGCCTCCCCTGAGGAACGGGGCGAGCAGGTCTATGACCTTGATGCCCGTCTCAAACAGTTCAAGGCCGGTGCTCTGGTCAACAAAATCGGGCGCCGGGCGGTGGATGGGCCAGCGCTCGTCACATTCAATCGGCCCCGCCTCGTCTATGGGCTCTCCCACAACGTTGATGAGACGGCCAAGCGCCGCCTCGCCCACGGGAACGGTTATGCCCTCGCCCGTGTTCAACACCTTCTGCCCCCTTTGAAGCCCCTCGGTGGAATCCATGGCAACGGCGCGCACGCGGTTGCCGCCTATCTGCTGAACCACCTCCAGCACCAAATTCCATTCCTCCGCCCCGATGGCGGGGTTTGTTATCTTCAGGGCGTCGTAGATGCCGGGCAGTCCGCCCTCGGGAAATTCAACATCCACCACCGGCCCCATAACCTGAACAACTTTTCCGTCCATTAATCGTTTCCTCCTTCTCTTAAAGCCTCGGTTCCGTTCACAATGTCCATCAGTTCAGTCGTTATTATTGCCTGCCTTGTTTTGTTAAACAACAGGGTGAGGTCGCGTATCAGTTCGTCCGCATTGTTTGTCGCGCTCTCCATCGCGGTCATGCGCGCCGAGTGCTCGCTTGTGAGCGACTCAAGAATCGCCTTTTCAACCCTCATCCTCAAATATTCGGGTATCAGGCCGTCCAGAATGCCCCGTTTTGACGGCTCAAAAACCGCGGGCGCGGGCTCGCCGCCCTCTTCACCGGCCTCAATCTCAAGGGGAAGCAGGGTCTCAAAAACCGTCTCCCTTGAAAGCGCGGATATGAACGCGCTGTGGACAAGGACTGCCCCGCCGGTCTCCCCGGCGGCAAACTCCTTTGAAACCAGAGACGATATCTCGTCCGCGACCTCGCCGCAGTTCTTCTCGCTCACCCCGGTGTAGTAGGAGCCCAGCTCAAAGCCGCGCGCTCCGAAGAAGTTTTTTCCCTTGTTTCCGATAAAGGTGAGTTTCACATCGTCCCCGCCAAAACCCCTGTCCGCAAGAAAAGAGTCAAGCCCCTTGATGAGGACGTTGTTGTAGTTGCCGCAAAGCCCCCTGTCGGAGGTCAGAAACACAAGGTGCGTCTTCCCGTTTCCGGAGGGGCGGGACAGAAGGGGATGGGCGTCCGGCCCGCATGAGCCCAGCACGCCGCGCGCCACCCGCGTGTAGGCGTCAACATAAACGCGGTGCGCCTTGAGGGCGGCCTGCGTCCTCTGCATCTTGCCCGCGGCTATCAGTTTCATGGCGCTCATTATGCGCCGCGTGCCCTTGATGCTCGCTATCTTGGTGTTTATCTGTTTAAGGCTGGGCATCAGTTCTGCGCCAAATCGGCCGTGCGCGATTTCAGTTCCTCAAGCGCGGCTTTCACCCGCTCCTCAACATCGGCGGTTATCTCTTTCTTGTCCCGTATTTCGTCAAGAATCCCCTTGTGCTTGGCTTCAAAGAAGGTGAAAAGCTCCTTCTCGTACGCCGCCGCCGCAGACACCGGATGCTCGTCCAGATACCCGCCGGTAATCGCGAATATGGACAGCACCTGCCTCTCCACGGGCAGGGGAACAAACTGGTCCTGCTTGAGTATCTCCACAAGCCGCTCTCCGCGCGCGAGCTGGTCGCGGGTGATCTTGTCAAGGTCGGAGGCGAACTGGGAAAACGCCTCAACCTCGCGGTACTGGGCGAGTTCAAGACGCAAAGTTCCGGCAACCTTTTTCATCGCCTTTATCTGCGCCGAACCGCCCACCCTTGAGACCGAAAGCCCCACGTTGATCGCGGGCCTCACGCCCGAATAAAAGAGGTTGCTCTCAAGGTATATCTGCCCGTCCGTGATGGATATGACGTTGGTCGGTATGTATGCGGAAACATCCCCCGCCTGCGTCTCAATTATCGGAAGCGCCGTAAGCGAGCCGCCGCCGTCCTCGTCCCTCAGTTTCGCGGCGCGCTCAAGAAGGCGCGAGTGCAGGTAGAACACATCGCCGGGATACGCCTCGCGCCCCGGAGGGCGTTTGAGCAGCAGCGAAAGCTGCCTGTACGCCCACGCATGCTTTGTGAGGTCGTCATAAATGACAAGGGCGTGCTTGCCGCCGTCCCTGAAGTATTCCCCGAGCGCGCAGCCCGCATACGGGGCGATAAACTGAAACGGCGCCTGCTCACTGGCGGAGGCCGTAACAACGGTGGTGTAGTCCATCGCGCCGTGCTCCCTGAGTTTGTCCACAACCTGCGCCACATTGGATTTTTTCTGCCCGATGGCGACATAGATGCAGTAAACGTCCCCGCCCTTCTGATTGATGATGGTGTCAACGGCGATGGCGGTTTTGCCCGTCTGCCTGTCGCCGAGAATTAGTTCCCTCTGCCCCCTGCCTATGGGTATCATGGAGTCAATCGCCTTGATGCCCGTCTGCAGCGGCTCGTTCACCGATTTCCTGAAAACCACTCCGGGGGCTTTTACCTCAAGGTTTCTCATCTCCGCCGCCTCTATGGGCCCCTTGCCGTCCACGGGCATTCCCAGAGAGTTCACCACCCTTCCAAGCGCTGCCTCCCCCACGGGAATCTGCGCGATGCTTCCGGTGCGTTTAACCACATCGCCCTGGCTTATCCCCCTTTCCTCCCCGAAGATTGCCACCCCGACATTGTCTTCCTCAAGGTTGAGAACCAGCCCCCGCGTGCCGCCCGGAAACTCCACAAGTTCGCCCGCCATGGAGTTGTCAAGCCCGTAAACCTTGGCGATGCCGTCTCCCACCGAGATGACCGTTCCCACCTCCGAGGTCTCAAACTTGTGCTCGTAGCCGCTTATCCTCTTTTTAAGTATCTCGCCTACATCATCAATTTTTATCTGTTCCCGCACTTGCCGTGTCTCCTTTGCAATGATTTTTTGCCGCCTTATTTTCGCCCTATTTTGAAAGGGCGGCGCGCACCCTCTCCAGATGCAGTTTCACACTGTCATCGTAAACGCTGTTTCCAACCCTCACCACAATTCCGCCTATTATCTCCGAATCCTCCACAAACTCAACCTGAGCGCCCCCCGCACCCGCAAGACGCCCCACCGCACCCCTGATTCTGCTCTCCTCCTCCGGGCTTGCGGCGCGGGCGAGCGTAACGGTGGCGCGCGCCACGCCCCCTGCGGAGCGCAATTTTTCCAGAACCGTCTCGCGGCGTTTCAGCAACTCTCCCAGCCTGCCGAACTCCGCCGCCGCCGCAAGAAAGTTGACCGCGGCGGCGGGAACGCCCCGCGCGGCGCAAAGGTCGCGCACAACCGCCGTCTTTTCCCCCGGTGTTACCACCGGACTCCGGACGGCCTTTCTGAGGTCCGGGCTCGCCTCAACATTCTCAAAAAACATCTCAAGCCCGCGCGCGCATTCGGGGGCGGAGCCGTCCGCTTCGCAATGCGCCATGAGCGCGGCGGTGAGGTCTTTCAGTTTTGCGACCGAAGCCATTTGCCCTCCCCCGCCGCCGTCTCAAATCCGTCTATGTCCGCCGCCGCGCCGCTTTCCCGCAGCCTGCTCTCGGCGATGCGCATCGCCGCCGAAGCCGCCTCGTTCACTATGGACTCCCTCGCCCTCTCGGCGGCCGCGTCAATGCCGTCCGCCGCATCTTTCAGTATCGCCTCTTTCTCCCGCCCGGCGCGAAGCAGTATGTTTTGCCTCTCTGCCTCCGCCTGCTCGGCTATTGAAGAACGCAGAGCCCCCGCCTCGGCTTCCAGCCCGTCCAGCCGGGCGGACCACTCCTCAAACAACTTTTTCGCCTCCTCAAGTTTCCTGCCGGACTCCTCAATCCTTTCCGCCATGCCGCGCTTGCGCGACCGCATGAACGAAACAACGGGCTTTCTCAAAATGAAATACAGCCCGACCACCAGCACCGTGAGATTAAACGCATGCTTGCCGACATACACCCAGTTGAAACCGGCAACGGGCGCTCCCGGCGCGGCGGCGAAAAGTTCTATCTCAAACACCTTTTCCTCCGGCGGCGCGGGTTATCACTTCGGCAATTTCCTCTATCTCGGCGCTCATGCCCGCCCTTGCCTTTTCAGTCCGGGCGGCAAGTTCCTCCGCGCGTTTTTCAAAAAGAGCGCGCGCCTCCTCCCTTGCCGAAGACACTATCCCGTCCGCCTCGGCGGCGGCGGATTTCGTGAGCCGCGCCCGCTCGGCAAGCGCCTGCTCCCTTGCGTCCTTCAGCGCCGCCTCGTATTTGGCGGCTATCTCTTCGGTTTTTGCCGCCAGTTCATCGGCCTCCCTGCCGGAGCCGGAGGTCGCCCGCTCGCGCTTGTCCGCAAGTTCCATAAGCGGCTTGAAAAACAGGGCGTTCAGAATGTAAAGGGCGACAAGAAAGATAACGAACTGGACAAATACGGTCTTGTCCGCCGTTATCAGATTACCGGCGGCAAACGCGGCGGGAGCGCCGGAAACAAAAACCCCAATAGCCGTTGCGAGAAAAATCCTCATCCGTTTTTCCAGTGTTAAGCGTCCCCGTCCGCTTCCGCGCCGCCGCCGAAACCTCTCTGAAGCAAAGGCGGAACGACAAAAGTGGTAAGCATTACGGTCAGAACAATCGCTGAAAAGAATTCCTTGTCAAAAACTCCTTTGCCATTATTGTAGCCAATCTGAGCAAAAATCAAGCCCACCTCCCCGCGCGGCACCATTCCTATCCCCACAATGCTTTTTCTAATGCCCCCGCCGAGCGCGCCGAAGGCGCTCACGTACTTGCCCGCAAACGCCAGCACAAACAGTATGAGGGCAACCGCAAGCACCTGAGAGTTGCCCTCCGCAAAGGGGTTGAGAATCCTGACGTCAACCTGAGCGCCCACGGCGACAAAAAACACCGGCACAAGAAAGTCCGACACCGGCTTGATGCTGTTCTCCACATCGCGGAACTGGTCCGTCCGCCGTATGACGAGCCCCGCCGCAAAAGCGCCGACTATCGGGGCGACGCCCGCCAGATGCTCTCCCGCATACGCGTACAGGAAGGCGACCGAGAGGGCGCAAACCACAAGAGCCCCCCGGCTTTTAAGGTTTGCCGCAAAAGCGAAAAACTTCGGGGCGGCAATGTTTCCGAGCGCGACCGCGGCAAACAGAAACCCGAACGCCTTGACCGTTGTGAGGGCAATACCGGAAAACGACACGCCCGCCTCAACGCCCGCCGCGCTTGATTGAATCAGCCCGCTGACTATGCTGAGAATGATAAGCCCCACAACATCGTCTATGACCGCCGCGCCGATGATTATCTTTGACTCCGGCGCGCCCAGTTGGTTGATGTCCGAAAGCACTCTCGCCGTTATGCCGACGCTTGTGGCGGTCAGGGTGGCGCCGGTGGTTACCGCCACAAGAAATATGGACGAAGCGTCCCATGACATCACGCCGTAGGCGTCAAGGGCGTATATGGAGGCAAAGCCCAGGCCGAAGGGGGCGACCACTCCCAGCGCCGCAACCAGAAGTGAGACGGGACCCGTTTTGAGTATGTCGCCGAGGCGGGTCTCAAGCCCTATTTCAAACAGCAGCACAACAACGGCGAGTTCCGCAATCAGGTGGAAGACGTGGTAGCCGGTTTCCGCCGGGGATGACGGCATAACGGCGAGAACCCCCGCGCCCAGAACCGCCCCCGCGACAAGTTCCCCCAGCACGGCGGACTGCCTGAAACGTTCCGCCATTTCCCCGAAAAATTTGGATACTATCAGCACAAGGGATAGAATCAGCAGGAAGTCACCCGCCGACAGTTGCGCCGCGCCGCCTTGAATATCCTGAATCATAAAACTGTTTTCCGCCCCGAACCGGAGAGGTCGGCAGGAAATCTACATATTGAGACGCTTTGCTGTCAATGCCCGGAGCGGCGGCAATGAAAAAAAGTTTTGCCTTTTCGGGGCGGCAGACCGCCCTCATGCTGGGGGCGCTGGCAATAGGCGCGGCGGCGGGAACGGCGAATTACATTTTTTCCGCCTCCTATGACGGGCTTTACGAGTTGGCGGTCAGGCCCTTTGAGAGGGGCGGGGCGAGGGTTTTCATCCCGCTTTTTGCGGGCGCGGCGCTTCTGATTGCCATATCAAAAGGCGTGCCGGGTGTTCTGGGTCTGGGGTTTCCCCGTTTCATTGAGAAAATAAACCTCGGAAGCGGAACAGTGCGGCTCAGAGACGCGGCGGCGCGGGCTCTTGCGGCGGCGGTTTCGCTGGGTTTCGGCGGTTCGGCGGGGCAGGAGGGACCCATCGCCCAGACCGGGGGGGCAATCGGCGGCGCGGTGGGAGAGCGGGCGGGGCTTTCAAAATCCGACATTCGCACCTTCATAGCGTGCGGGACGGCGGCGGCAATTGCGGCGACCTTCAACGCCCCGATAACCGGCGTGTTGTTTTCAGAAGAGATAGTGCTGCTCAGAAACCTGAGGTCTGCGACCTTCATTCCGATAGTCATATCGTCCGCAACGGCGACCGCCGTTTCATATTTCATCAAGGGGGGCGAGCCGCTTTTCAATGTGCCGGTGTTTTCCATTGAGGCGCTGAGCGCGGGCGACCTGTTTCTTTTCTATCTTCCTCTCGGAGCGGTTATCGGCGTGGCGGCGGCGGGATTTATGAAGGCGTTTTCTGCGGCGGAAGACCTGTTTTCAAAACTGCGCGACACAAAAATCCGCCTGCTTGCGGGCGCGGCGGCTCTGGGCGTTCTCGCCATGGCAGCCCCTGAGGTTCTTGGAAACGGCTATGAGCATGTGAGGGACATTCTTTCGGGAAACATCGCTCCGGCGGCGCTTTTCGCCATGGCGCTGTTAAAACCCCTTGCCGTTTGCGCAACGGTGGCTTCCGGATGGCCCGGAGGTCTGTTTGCGCCCGCGATATTCATGGGGGCGGCGGCGGGGAGCGCGTTTGCGGCGGCGGCGGAAAGACTGGTTTCCGTTCCCGAAAGCGTCCCGGCGGCTTGCGCGACTGTTGGAATGGGGGCGTTTCTTGCCGCCATTACGCATGCCCCGCTGACTTCCATTTTTCTCATAATAGAACTTACGCAGAGTTATCAGGTAATTGTTCCGGCGATGGGGTGCACTGTGGTGAGTTGGTCTCTTGCCCGCGCGCTGACGGGCGGCTCAATGGATGTGCTTGCGCTCAAAAAAGAGGGGATTGAGATAAGCGGCATAGAGAATGAAAACCTGCATTCTTTGCGCGTCCGGGATGTGATGAGAACCGACATTGAAACGATTGATGAAAACACGAAACTGCGGAGTCTGATTGAGGACATACCCCGCAGCAGGTTCACAACGTTTCCCACAGTTGATTCCGAGGGGTTGCTGTCGGGCATAGTGTCCATACAGGATTTCCGGCAGTGGCTTTTTCAGGAGGATATAAAGGATTTGATACTGGCAAAAGAGGTTGCCACTCTGGATGTGACCACTGTGTGCCCGGATGACAATCTCTATGAGGTGGTCAAGGTTCTCGGACAGAAGCCTGCGGAAATTCTTCCGGTGGTGGAGTCAAAAGGGTCAAGAAAACTTGTGGGGATTTTGTCCCGAAGGGATGTGATTGAGGCGTATAACAGGGCGGTTAGTGAAGGGTAAATGAAATATCTGATTGTTTATGAAAAGACCGGAACGGGATTTTCGGCTTACTCGCCGGATATTCCGGGGTGTATTGCAACGGGCGGCACAAAGAGGGAAGTTGAGAAAAATATGAAAGAGGCTGTTGGGTTTCATTTGGAAGGGTTGACGCTGGAAGGTATAGGAGTGCCTGAGCCGTCAGCCTACTCTGGATATGTGGAAATTGGTGTAGATAGGGTGATTAGTTAGGTATAATGGGTATTCGGAGTTTGAAGCAATGAAGAGAGTTGTCTACATAATCGGCGCGGGATTTTCACAGCCTTTGGGATTGCCAACGATTTCAAACTTTTTTGAGAAGGCGAAAGAACTTAACAGACAGGATCCAACAAGATACAAAGGGTATAAAATCTTAGACAAAACTGTCAAGGATTTCTCTATTATAAAAAATTACTGCAAGGTTAATCTTTTCAATATTGAAGAACTGTTGTCAATTACTGAAATGAGAGATCATATTGGCAGCAAAGATTCAAGAAAGAAAATTATTGATGTAATAGTAGAAGTTATTCAAGGAACAACTCCACCCATCAAACTCAATTTCCTATTTGATTTACCACGATGTGACAAAAAGGGTTTTGATTGGGATAATGTTGATTGTTTCGAACAAGTGAATATAAATCACACGCAATACTGTTCCTTCGTGAGCCACATACACGGCATAGCAATTCACTGCATTAAAAAAGAAAAATACCCTGAGACATGGGATATGATATGGGAGAAGCCGGAATTAAGTTCAGAAATTCGCTTTGATACAAGTTCAGGAATTCACTACGATATAATTTCCCTGAACTATGATACGGTTCTGGAAGACATATGTGATTTTATAAATACAAACAATTATATAAAAAGAAAGAACAAAAAAATCAAATTCAAAAGAAGTAAAAACGACAAAGTTGATGAAAACTCTCCATACCTAATCAAACTTCACGGTAGCATTGATGACAAGAAAACAATTGTTCCACCAACTTGGAAAAAAGGCGAGCATAACAACGAAATCAAAGAGCAATGGGAAATAGCATCTGAACTTATTAGCAATGCAAATCATATTGTTTTCTTAGGTTACTCCTTACCCGCAAATGATAATTATATTCTTTCCTTGCTCCAGTCTTCAATTAAAGATACAACAATAACTTCCATGCGCTCTGTAAATTCAGATAGGGAAACAATTGAAACATATAAAGATATATTCCCTGATGTTGAAGTGGAGCATACAGATTGCCAAAGTTATTTGCAAAAGTTTCAACAATCTCAAATTCTAAAACCTCCCATCTCCACAAGCAGTAATTGCTGTTTTGTCTATAACGGAGGATTGGGCTGGGACAGAAAGAAAGAGATTATTTTCTAACAATTAACGCACTAGTTAATCGGTTAGTAACCTACTCCATATTTCCAACAATCTCCACCGTCTTAACACTCACCGCGCAGACCTTGCCGAGTAGTTTGATAACTTCCTCTTTGTGGTCGGCAAACTTGTATGTATTGAACTTCTCCCTGATTGTTGGGTCTTTGGGTTTCTTTTCCTTGTATTGGTCAAGCACCCACTCAAGAGCGGAGCGGTTGCCTAACCTGTATTCCCATGCTTCCGGCGGAATGCCTGTCAGTTCTGTTTGCTCGTCAATAACTATTACATTGCCTTCTTTGTCGGCTTTCAGTTTCGCCTTGCCGGGTTCACATTCTTTATCCACTCTTTCAAGTTTGTAAGGTTTCTGTTTCTCAAAATTTATATGGAGTTTCATCAACTCCTTTCCCCGTTTTACCCACTTGGGAAAATCCCCGTAAAACGGCAAGCGGGGAAACTCTCGCTTTAGATTGATTGCGTATTTCTCCAGATACGCCGGATTGTGCAAAACCGCATAGGTGTAGTGGAAGATATCCTCAGCGGTGATCTTGTCATTGCCATAATGGTCACGAAACTGCTTTAATCCCCAATCGGTGATGTTGCTACAGCGATTGCCGTCTTTATCGTAACTGTATAGGGGCAAGCATTGCGTCTTCTCAAGAAAATCAAAACTAAAAACCTCTTTGACCACCAAACTCTGAAAAGGTTTTACGGAAGAAGTGCCTGAAAAACAAATGACTTTATTCTCTCCCTTCTTGCCGGACGGGAAAATATCCGGCATTTGATAGCGGCGATGAATGATTAAGGGTTGATAGTAGAGATTTGATTTAACAAAAGGTCTGTATAAAGAATCAACAATGCTTTTGTCTGAATAGTTGATTGGTGTTCCCTTGAACAAATGACCTTCCAACTCAGAAGTCCATTTAATCTCTCTGTTGACCCAATCTCCCATTTTTTCTTTCTTCGGAGTTTCTTTAAGAAATCGCACAATCTCATCATTGTAAAGTTTGCAAAAATATCTAACCTTCTTTTTCAAACCTGATACATCAAAACCATACACCCATTCATCACGAGCAGTAACCACACCCAGAGAGAACAACTTAAACACGGCATTCTCATCCACTTCCCGCTTGGCAAGTTTTGTATCCTTGTTTGCGACACAAACCAAATCATCAAAATCATTGTCGGTTTGATTTATCCAGTTGTGTTGTGAATCAGGAACAATATGCTCAAAATCATCTTGCGACAAAGAGACTTTCTGAATGTGCGCTATTTTGTCATTGTATTTTGCATAGTCTTTAACCGAATTATAGAAAATATCACAACCTTCCACGCCTTCTTTCTTGACAAAAAAGTAAATCGCAACACCCACGCGGATTTTATCTTCAAACACATTGCCGCCCTCTTTCCTTCTCTGTTCCCCGCTTGTGCGGGCATTGCCCTTCAAATCAACAATCCAGATTTCATTAAACTCTTCCGCTGCCACTTTGCGAAACCCGTCATCCTGCCCCGAATTGATAAAGGCGCTATTGGAAACCAGCGCCAACACCCCATTATCGTCCAGCCTGTCGGAAGCCCAACGGATAAAACGCTTATACATATCATACTGCTTGGTCTTTTGCGCCGTGCTTTGTTTAATGTAAGTTTCCTTAATCCGCTTATCTATCCCCGGATACTCCCGATTCTTGTTGTTTTCATTCTCATTACGCTGATTGGCGTTATAAGGCGGATTTCCGATAATCACCGAAATGCGTTTCTTGTTCTGCCTTTTCACGCGCTCCAAATTCTCATCGCTCACACTGCCAAGCAGTTTGACCTGCCTCCCGCTTGGTCCGCCCTTGAACATCAGATTGTCCAAAGTGTCAACAAAACAGATATTAGGAAACTCCCTGTATTTCCCCGTCTTTTGCTTGTAAGTGTATTCAATGTTCAGGTTCGCTATGTAATAAGGCAGTATCCCGACTTCGTTGGCGTGTATCTCATTCTCATACTTGTAGGGAACATGCTTTTCCGGCATAAACTCAATCAAATCCGTTATGAAAGTCCCCGTTCCGGCGGCGGGGTCAAGTATCTGCACATTCCTGTCGTAAAGACGGCGGCTAAAATGCTTTTTCACAAGGTGGTCTGCGGACTTTATCATAAACTCCACAACCTCATTGGGCGTATAAACCACTCCGAGACGGTCAGCCGCCTTGGGGTTGTAAATCCTGTAAAAATCCTCATAAACCGCCTTTAGAAACTTCTGCTTTTCCCTGTGGCTTTCAATGCTTGCCGCCGTAACGGTAATCGCGCTGTAATAACCCTTTAACCTGTCAACCATCGCCCGCCTTGTGTCTCCCGTGAAAAAGGTTTCCTCAAGGTCGTCCAGACGGGCGGCTATGTTGTTTTCCTTGTGAAACTGATCCTCGCCGAAAACTTTCAAAAATATGTCTTTCGTCAAAATATGCTGTATAAGCATTTCCCGCACATCGGCGGCTTCAACCGAGGGGTTTATCGCCTCCTGACAAAGTTTGAGAAACTCGCCCGCCGCCTCGCGGAATGCGGGTTTTTTCCCGTGCGACTCGTCAATCATCTCGCGCAAAGCGTCAAGCACTCCGGGAAAATCGTCTTTGAACTGATTTGCGGCTTTGCGGAAATCCCCTATCTGTTTCGGCTCGTAAGCGAGAAAACTTCTGACAATGCCGTCAAGGGCTTTCGCATCGGACATTTTCACCCTTTGCGTTTCCAGTCCGTCCTGTATCAAAACCGCAATTTCGGAATTTTCAAAGATGATGTTTGAGGTCGGGTAGCCCTTTGCGATTTTTTTGCTTATCTCATCATCAAGATTGTCTTTTGTGTCTTTCGCCTCCCAGTATCCCAGAGTGAGGCGCAAAGAGTCTTTAACCGTCCCGTCGGGAATTGCATCGGATTTATAGGGAAGTTCCGTGACAAGTATAAGTTTCTGTTGCGAGCAGTATTTGCTTAAACAGGCTTGAAAAGCGGAGCGCAAAACGGTCTCATTTTCAGAACCGCCCACTTCACGCAGTTTTTTAATATCCCTTTGATATTCCTCAATATATTCAACACTCATTCCTGCTTGCTCCTTCTTTCAACAGTAATCTTCTCAATCTCATATCCGGCAGACAATCCGGTCGAGGCTCAAATCCTCGCAATGTAGCCACTCCATAGAATAGCGTAAGTCACCCTTTAACCAAGTTGTCAGTAGATGCACTGGCAAATTGAATTCAGGAAGGAACAAATTAGAAGACAAGAAAGGCATGATAAAGACAAAGTGACTTAGGGGGCTTAGGTCGTGAATGGCGACTATACCAAGTGGAATTAGTGTTGCTACTGCTTGACTTAAGGCTGTCTTTTGAGCGCGATTGGTTTTTCAAATAACTATTTATCTTACTAACAGATCCCGAGGGTAAACCTGAAAGAACATAACCTACCATAAAGCCAATTGCGTGGTTCTCACCGTACTTTCCTTTAATAAATCTGTCCATACCTTCATTTACATAATCTCGGCATAGACGACTGTCTGATTCCTCAATACGTTTACATTCAATTATTACATGCGGATCATGCTCTGCCTCAAGCAAGGGGTCCCCTAACAAGGTGAGCGGGATATCCGTGAGACCATCCGGGGTCATTACGCTTGGGGTGGATACTGATTCCATGCCCCTTTCCACTCTCATCCTTAGCCGCTTTGGAGAAGGTTGTTTCTTGTTCACTACTCTGCGCATTCCCTCCCGTAGGCACTCATTAATTTTGACTTCACAAATATCAGGAGTGAGGCTATAGGTAGAGGAAGCCAAAGCCAACTTCCAGCCATTGCTCAATGTTTCCAGAATAACCTCCACATACTCGGGTTTCAGGTCAATGAATAACCTTCCGTGTATGTAACGGGGTTCGTACTGAATCTTCAAATACGACTCCCCGTACCGGTAACACTCTCTGTGAATAATACATCCGCATCTTCTATTGCTACTATTCTCATCCAGTAACGCTTTGCCGCCGGTTTGATGATTACAACTCCATTGCGCACATGCACACAAAGTTCACGCTCTGTCCTGAGTGTTTCTGTAATCGGGAATTTCAGACGACCGCCAATATCTTCCAGCACTTTGTTCAAATCACCCTGTGGCTCCACAAAAGAGACATCAGTCTTTCCCGGTTCATCTTCCAAAACGAAACGAACGACACGCAGAGCCGACTGCGTTGGCAAGTCAATTACCTCGGCTCTCATGGACCGCTTATTACGGACAGCAAGCCAGTTATTGATTGAATATAGAAAAACACGAGCATAATCCTTGACCTCGACGCGACTGTCTGCGGGTGAGGAAGATTTTTCACGCCCGTTTTTCCAACACCAGCCGATTCTCACCAATCCATCCCGAATTATGTCCTTGTCAGCCCAGTCAAGTTCATATAGGTCAAATACCAATTCATCCAGTTCGGTCCAGTCTTCCTTTCTCACATTCACAGTGGGGTCGCGTTGACATAATCTTTTTTCAATTGCTAACAAACGCCGCCCAATTTTCGATTTCACTGCTGAATTTAGATTAGGCAAGGGCAAGGAGTGAAGATCAAATTTTGACACTTTTCTCTTTTGGATACCAAACTCAGCGGCGGTCAAACTAAAGAACCAAGAAGCAAGAGCCGAACTCAAAATTGCGGCAAGTAAATGTGCTGTTTTTCCATGATTAGGCATTGACGCACCGAAGCGCGAGTTGTTAAAAACAACATCACGCTCAGCGACTGCTGTCACCAATCTCGGAGAGGAACCCAACAGTTCTTTAACAATCACCAATGGAGAACGATATGTGTCTCGCGAACGAGGCCTCCCCGCCTCTAATCTTCCATATGGTTGGAGTTTATCGGGAATATAAAAGTGTTTCATATCTTTGGCATTTAGCATCTCCAATTTTTTTATCTCTCCCGTATCAGAGGTCTGCATTTCTGTCCCGCCCTGAATCAATCCTTGGCGAAAACTGGTGCCAATTGACTTTAGTTGTTCCCCAAGGTTCTGATGATCTTCAGTCAACTCGTCCAAAAGCATTAGGTCACGGCGGCGGCCCCGTGTAGCAGCCGTCAATGTCAATGACCGCTGCTCAATTTTATTAAGACTTAATGTAGTTACATCCCTTGGCGCCACGTCAAAAGTATGAGTTCTCTCTCCACCGATTGTCCACGGAACTTGAACAACTGTGACCCGGTCTTCTTTCTGCTGTGGCCTATGGTGTGCAAAAAGTATCATCGCCGGTGTCTTTGCAGTTGCAAAAAGCCAGTTACTCAAATTGGACAGGTCAACCAAAGTAACCGGAGCCAGTGTTCGCATGACATGCAACATAGCGTCTCTACCTTTATCACTACGACTGGAAAACGATTTCGCACTCAGCACAATACCGAAGCGCGTCTTTTCATGGGAAAAAAACTTCTGCGCCCGCAGCACGAAGTCCAGCCCTTGGTCTCGTGGCAACGCAGGTTGTCCCGCCCCTGTCTCACGACGCAATGCGGTTCCTTCTCTCCCCTTGAAACTCCACGGCGGGTTCCCGACAACTAAATCAAATTTCTTCAACCCCCCTTGTGTGGTAAGCGCCCTCTTGCCATATCCGTCCCTTTCAATAGTGCGGGCATCACCAACCAGCAAAGTTTCCCCCACCAACCGCTTGAATCGAAGTGAGTGCGGCGGTTGTGGGTCGGGGTCAAGTTCAAGCGCCGCCAAATACAGACTGAATGCCGCCACCCGAATTGCAGCCTCACTAATGTCCACACCATAAATTTGCTCATGAAGCGTTGTGCGAATTAACTCTCGCGTAATCTTGCTGTTCCCAGCGCGTAGGTGCACCAGTCGCCTCAAGGCTTCGACCAAAAAAACACCAGAACCGCAGGCTAAATCCAGCACGGATTCCTTCCCTGTAAGTCCGTCCATCACCTCATCAAGAACCAGCGAAACTACTGAAAGTCGCGTGTAATGCACACTATTGCGCCGCGCTTCCGTCACACCCCCGCCTGATGTAGTATGGGCAAACCGCTCGTAAATAGAACTGATGAGTTCTACCGGTATAACATTGAATTGATAGGGGAAAAGGCTCCGCTGACCAGTGTCAGGGTCAGTGGCTTCAAGAAAATTAGCAACCCGATTCAAATGACTGGCATCGGGGGGCTCTTCACCGGCGGACTCCGGAAACATATCTCCATTGAAAGTCTTGGTAAGCCACTTGAAGAGACGGGCAGTAGCACGCTCATTCCGCAACACCGCAGGCAATTCTGTATGACCGCACCGTTCTTTCAACATTGTCTCATCGACAATTTTGCGGTCTATGAGATACTGGGTGAATATAACACGCCCTATCAATGCTTGTGCTGCATTGACCTCCAGATTGCCCTTAACTAGGTCACGCTCAAGAGATCCAAGGGCGGACAATAATTTCTCGTCAACACTGGTCTTACGATTAATTTGTGGCATTTTGGCCCAGAACCGGCCTGTTTCCATCGCCAGACGGCCAGCCAACGCATCCAAATCACGCAGTTCGGCTTCTATATTCTCGAAGGTTCTAAGCAGATTTTTCTCAGCATCGCCTTCTCCCACAGGGGAGCCGAAGCCGTTGTATAGGTTTATACGCTCGGGAGAGACTATCCATAACAATGGAGCAAACCCCTCGTTCCATATCTCCTGTCGCCATTTGCCGATTTGGTCATCGTGAGGGATATCAGGCACGGCTTTGAAGTAAACTTTCAATTCTGACTTGCTTTCCCACACTTTGTCCGGAGAAAAGTTGCCATGTCTGTAAAGAACGCCCTTGCAAGGTTGCAGGCCGGACACAGGCTTCCCGTTTACCATGTAACCGGTAGCGGTAAGTACTTGCTCCAGTATTTTCACACTCATGATTAGCTCCGACCTTCCTCCGGCGGGGTCAGCAAGTTTGTTTTATTGAGGGGGGCATACTCCATATTCTTGCCTATCCAATCATGTAGTCCCTTCGGTATTTCTCCTCTTTTAACTATAATCTACCCACATCCCCCTTCAAGCATCACCTTCTCAATCTCATATCCGGCGGCGATGACGGCGATCTTGGCGCACAGGGAAAACAGCGCCGGTATCTCCGCAAACTGCCCCGCCGCTTCGGGAAAAGGACCGAATTCCATGCCGGACGAATTCAGATTCTGCGTCTCGTCCTTCTTTGAGTTGATTCTGTAAAACGCCCCGGCGGTGCGGGTTTCCACCATATAAAGCACGGGCTCGGCGGGCATGCCATCCGCCGTCCGGAGCGCGGTCGGCACTCCCTCCTGAATGACCACATCCCTGACAGACCTTTTTGACTTGCCCGCCCGCATCTTCTTTCTGTTCTCAGCATTCATGTTTCTCACCCCGTCCCCCCCGGACACCGCAACCACCGCCATACCGTATGTGCCGGTGTTGCTCTTGATGAAAACAAGCGGCTCGGCAAGTTCGTCAACCGCGCGCGCGACCCTCTCCCTGCCTTCGGGCGTGTCAAAATCGGCGTCCTCAACCAGCCGGGTGCGCGCCTGTATGGTCTGAGGCTCAAAGCCGCATATCTGCGCCACCTCGGCGGCAAGGGAGTTGTAAAACTCAAAATGGACGTCCTTCCTGCGCGAATGCCACCCGATTTCAACGGGGGGAAGAACCGGCTGGGCGGTGTCGCGCAGTATGGAGGGACAGTCATCGGAAAAGTCATTGTTGAGCAATATCACATCGGGGCAAAAAGAGCCCGCAACCACCTCCGCGCCCTCGCGGACAACCTTGAAAACCTCCACACTTCCGCCGCCCGCCGCCCCGCACGAAAACGACCGCCGCTCTATGGAAGGGTCAACAAACCCCACCTTCACAAGAAAACCGCTGCGCTCAAGAACGGTCTGAAGCGTCAGCACATTTTCCCAGTAATGAGGGTTGCGCGTGTGCGCTTCGGGAACGATAAGGACGGACTGCGCCCCCGGATGCTTCTTTGCAAGGGCGCTCTGAACAAGAGAGCCGAGCCGGTCGCGGAACGGCGCGGACAGGTTGTTGAAACCGGCGGGGAAGATGTTGGTGTCAACCACCGCCGCCTTGCCGCCGGAAACCCTGAGGTCGGCGGAGGAGTAAAACGGCACGGGTATCCGCTCCAGATGCCCGGCTTCCCACTCCGCCAGTTCGGACGCCCTCGCGCCCGCCGCCTCACCCGCCCGCTTTATGTAATCCATGGACAGACTTTTCAGTGAACTTCCGAAAGGCGTATGTCTATCGCCTTGCGCATAAGAGCGGGGTCATTGGGAACTCTCATCCCGTCAATAAAAAATGAGGGCGTTCCCTCCACCCCAAGCGCCCTTGCCTCGCTTATGTCTTTATCAACGCGCTCTTTCATCTCCCCCGAAGCCGCGCAACGGCCCAACTCTTCGGGGTCAATACCCGCCGCAAACGCTATTTCGGCGAACCTCTCGGCGCTGTTCTCAACCGTTATAAGTTCCTGACCGGCAAAAACCTCATCGTGAAACCGCCTGAACGCCGGGTTGCCGCCAAGTTTCTGAAAGCAATACGACACCTCGGAGGCCCCGTACGCCCATTTGTGAAAACTCAAAGGGAACTGCTTGTAAACCAGCCTCACCCTGCCCCCGTATTCGGAAATAATGTCTCTCACAAACCCGCTCGCCTGCGCGCAATACGGGCACTGAAAATCGGAATACTCAACAATCGTCACCCGGGCGTTTTCGTTCCCTATCACAAGCGCGCCGTCAAGAGAGATTTGCTCCCTGTTCAGGGCGGCGCTGTCCGTCCCGACCTTCAGCAGTTGAGCCGCCGCCATGATGCGGCCGTCATCCGAAACCAGAATCAGCGGAGCGCGGGCGGCTTGCTGCGGAATAGCGCGGAAGCCCGGCACGCCCGCGTCCTCAAGGTCGTCCCTTTCCAGAATTTCACGCGCATCCACCACAACCGTTTTCCCGTCCGAGGTGAGAAGGAAACCCACGGGGCCAAAACCCTCCGCCTCCCCGCCTTCGGGGTCTTTGAGGAAAAACTCTCCGGATATAAACTCGCCGTCCCTCCCGCCGCGCCGCGCGGCAACGGTGTGATTTTCGGGAATGTAAAGAGACAGGTGGCGGGCAAACTTCTCGGTCGCGGCGAGCACTTTCGCCTCATCATCCCCGTCCCCGGCGGCTTCCCCTCCCCCTCCGCACGAAAGGACGGCAAGGCACACGGCGGCGGCAAAAACAAGCCGCGCAGACCGCGCGAAATCAGCCAAAAACTTTCTTGAAAATCTCACACGCAAAGCAACGGCGGAGAGCGGAGAGCCGACAACAACAGACCGCGCGAAATCAACCAAAAACTTTCTTAAAAATCTCATCAACATGTTCAAAACCCGCCTTTATATTAAAACAGGAGTCAACCTCCTGCGGCGACAGCAGTTTTGCCACCTCCCCGTCTCCCTTCAAAATCTCCTGAAAATCGCCCCCGCCGTCCCAGCACTTCATCGCGTTTCTCTGCACCGCGCGATACGCCTCCTCGCGCGACACCCCCTTTTCAACCATCTTTAACAGCACCCTGTGCGAAAACACAAGCCCGCGCGTCAGGCCGATGTTTTGCGCAAGGCGGTCTTTGCGGACAACAAGACCGCCGAGCAGAATTTTGAGGCGGTGAAGCATAAAGTCAACAAGTATTGTGCCGTCCGGCGCGATCACCCTCTCAACCGAGGAATGGCTTATGTCTCTTTCGTGCCACAGCGTTATGTTCTCAAGGGCGGCGGGAACGTGAGACCGGACAACCCGCGCAAGGCCGCAAAGGTTTTCCGAAAGAACGGGGTTTTTCTTGTGCGGCATTGCCGAAGAGCCCTTCTGCCCGCTTGTGAACGGCTCTTCCATTTCAAGAACCTCGGTTCTCTGAAAGTGCCTTATCTCGGTCGCTATCCTCTCAATGCCCGCCGCTATGAGAGACAGGCACAGAAAATACTCCGCGTGAACATCGCGGTGGATTACCTGCGTGGACACCGCCGCGGGCCTGAGCCCCAGTTTGCGGCACGCGCTTTTTTCCACTTTGGGGGGAACGCTTGAGTAAGTTCCCACGGGGCCGGACATCATTCCCACTCTCACCCCCTCCGCCGCGCGGGTCATTCTCTCAAGGTTTCTCGCCATCTCGTCATACCAGAGCGCAAACACAAGCCCCAGTGTTTTCGGCTCTGCGTGAACGCCGTGAGACCTGCCTATCATGGGGGTTTTTTTGTGCTCCCGCGCCCTCTTTTTGAGGACTTTCAGAACATCCTTTACGCCGCCGGTGATAATCCCTGCCGCCGCGCCCAGTTGAAGGGAAAACGCGGTGTCAAGAACATCGGACGAGGTGAGCCCCATGTGGATATACCTTGAGTTGGGACCCACTTTTTCGGAGACGGAGGTGAGAAACGCCAGCACGTCGTGTTTAAGTTCCTTTTCAAGTTCGGCGATTCTGCCCTCGTCAAAGGCGGCTTTTTTTCTTATGTCGGCAAGGGCTTTGTCCGGGATTTTTCCCGCCTTGTTCCATGCTTCGCAGACGGCGATCTCAACTTCAAGCCAGCGGGAGTAGCGCGAGCGGTCGCTCCAGATGTCTGCCATTTCGGGGCGCGAGTATCTTGAAATCAAAGGACAAACGCCTCCCCGCGCGCGGTTCTGGGGGCGACATGAAGAGACGGGGAAAAACCGCTTACCGCCTCATTTGCCGCTTTCAGCGCAAGTTCTGGCATGTTGTTGGACTCGCTCAGGTGCGCGAGAACCACAAAACGCAGGCCTCCGTGCGCGACTTCGGCGAGCAGTTTTGAGCACTGGCGGTTTGACAGATGCCCCAGCGCGCCGCCGACCCGCTGTTTGAGTTCCCACGGGTAGCGCCCCGCAATAAGGCGCGCCTCGTCGTGGTTTGACTCCACTATCAGCATGTCGCATCCGCGCAGTCTTTCCGACACGAGACCCGTAACCGAGCCGATATCGGTTACGATTCCGATTTTTGCGCCCTTGCTTTCAATGGTGAAGCCCACGGGGTCTATGGCGTCATGCGGGACGGGGAAGGTTTCCACCGTCATATCGCCCACGGCAAACCCGCCGCCGGAGTGAAAGTCAAAAAGAGAGCCGACCTTTCCCTCCCACAGGTGTCTTGTCGCCTCGCTCACATAAACGGGCACGGGAACGGCGGTTATCGCCTTTGTGTGGTCGGAATGTTCATGGCTTACGACAACCGCGTCAATGTCTTCCATGCGGACGCCGATGGAGGCGAGTTCCTTTGCGAGTTTTCTCGGCGCGATGCCTGCGTCAACAAGTATTTTTGCGTTTCCGCTGTCTATAAAAGTGCAGTTGCCTGAACTGCCGCTGGCAAGAGTCTGGACCTTCAAGTATGGCTCCCGTGAACGGGGCTATTATGAACCGTTGCGGGTTTTGTTTCAAGGGAATTTTGGATAAAGTTTTGATCTGGTATCAATTGGCTATGAGCAACCGCAAGACGGAAAGCAATGAGATGAGCAAAGCTGAAGACATCAATCCGGGACTGGAGCGCCTTACAAAAAAACGCGAAGAGCAATTGCCAACAGTAAAAGAACTCGGCCTCTTACATGTGCTCCCCAATTTGAGTTCTGACCCACACCAATTCATTTACGAACTCTTACAAAACGCCGAAGATGTAGGGGCACGAAAAATGGAATTCTTCATAAAGGATGGAATTCTACGAGTAAAGCACAATGGGAGTGTTTTCACTATTGGCAATGTTGAAGCCATAACAAGCGGTCAATCTGTAAAGGAAGAAGATTCCAACCCCATAGGAAAGTTTGGAGTTGGCTTCAAATCGGTTTTTAAGATTACAGAAAGACCGTCGATTCATTCTGGCAAATTTCACTTCCGAATTGAAAACATCATTGTTCCAAAACCCGAACCAGTTAAAAACATTGGCAAACAAGATACTCTCTTTGTCTTACCTCTGATGGAAGAAAAAGAAACGGAAATAGAAGAAAAATTCATAAAATTAAGAAGTGAAAACCTATTGTTTCTTTCAAACATAAAAGAGGTCAGTTTTTCTTGCAATGACAATAAGCGAACATTTTCTATAACAAGAAAGCAAATTACCCTACATAAAAGATACAAAGGCATATCAAAGGCAACAGAAACTACTATCAAAGATGGGTCAAACAGCCAATCGTTTCTTGTCATAGAATCTGATGAAATAATTGAAAACAAAGAAGGGGAGACAATCAAGCACAAAGCCCAGATAGCATTCCGCCAAGACAAAGAAGGCAACATCATAGAAGATACAAACCGCAAAGCATTCGTGTTTTTCCCCACAAATGAAGACAGTATTTTTGATTTTCTCGTCCAAGCGCCATACAAAACAACACCTTCCAGAAACACAATAGATTTCAAAGACAAAGAAAACAAGAAGATTACCAAAATACTGGGCAGGCTTGTTGCCAACTCCTTGCCTCTTATGAAAGATTTGAAACACTTAACGCCTCAATTTTTCAAATACCTGCATTTAGGTGACAACAAGGAACAAAGCGAGATTTACCAATCCGTTCGCAGTGAGATTATAGGAAAGATGAAAACCGAAGCATTACTTCCGGGGCTAACCACTACTTATATCAAGGCTCAAAATGCGGTCATACCTTCTGAAAACACTATAACAAAATTGTTAAATTCAAAAGATCTCAACTTATTTTTTGAGCAGAAAAAACAATACAAATGGCTTGGCAATGTAAACATAGAAAAAAGTGTGTTGAAAAACGATTTTGAGATACCAGAAATTGGAATGGAAGAAATCAAAGAAAAACTTGATACAATCATAGAAAGAAAAGGGTTTATGTGGTTAGATAAACTTTATGACATTCTTGCTAAAGAGGAAAATGAAGACTTGTTGGAAGAATTCAAAAGAGAAAAAATTGTCCCTCTCACAAACGGTAAGCGCATTACACCCGTTGACGAAGAAGATAACTTACAGGTTCATT
>JAPOUR010000058.1 GCA_026708565.1 Candidatus Dadabacteria bacterium | reverse complement strand
GCGGATGAAAATCGGAGTGCCGAAAGAGATTAAGAACCACGAATACCGCGTGGGTCTCACTCCGGCGAGTGTAAAAGAACTTGTGGCGCACGGGCACAGTGTTGCGGTTGCGAGCGGCGCGGGCGGCGGGATTGGCCTTGCGGATGCGGACTATGAGGCGGCGGGGGCGCAAATCAGCCCGGACAACGAATCCGTTTATTCCGGCAGCGAACTTATAGTAAAGGTCAAAGAGCCGCAACCGCAGGAATGCGTCAAACTCGGCAAAGGGCAGACGCTTTTCACCTATCTTCATCTCGCGCCCGACCCTGAACAGACTGAACTGTTGCTTGCCTCCGGCGTAACGGCAATTGCTTATGAGACTGTTACCGGGCCCAGCGGCACTTTGCCCCTGCTTGCTCCTATGAGTGAAGTTGCGGGGCGTCTTGCCGCGCAGGCGGGGGCGCACTGCCTTGAGCGGGCGCAGGGCGGCAAGGGCCTGCTGATGGGCGGCGTGCCGGGGACTGTGCCCGCAAAGGTGCTTGTTATCGGCGGCGGCGTGGTGGGGCAGAATGCGGCGTATATTGCGCGCGGCATGGGGGCAAATGTTACGATTTTAGACCGCGACATTGCAAAACTGCGTCAACTTGATGTTGAGTTTGCGGGGCGGGCGGACTGCATTTATTCCACGCGCGAGGCGATTGAGAAGTATGCGATTCAGTCGGACCTTGTAATAGGGGCGGTGCTGGTTCCGGGAGGCAACGCTCCGAAACTGGTTACGCGGGACATTGTCCGCCGGATGCGGAGCGGCTCGGTGATTGTGGATGTGGCGATTGATCAGGGCGGATGTGTTGAGACATCAAAGCCGACAACGCATGAGAAGCCCACTTTTGTCGTGGATGGTGTTGTGCATTACTGTGTGGCAAACATGCCCGGCGCGGTTTCGCAGACTTCGGCTCATGCGTTAAACAACGCCACTTTGCCGTTTGTGTTAAGCATAGCCAATCAGGGCTGGCGCAAAGCGATGTTGCAGGACCCTCATTTGAAGAACGGGCTTAACATTCATGAAGGGAAACTTTGCTGTGAAGCGGTGGCGCATGCGCAGGAAAGGGAATGGACTGAAGCGGATTTGGTTTTGAGGAAAACAAAACCGGGCTAACCAACCGCCCCCTTCAAATACGCCTTTTCAGTATCTTTGAAAGCGCCCACAGCGCCGCTCCGATGAATGTCCCTATAATCCCCCCGTAGAGAGACCCCGCAAGCGCGCCTAATAGAACCCAGTAGTCGCCCCGCAACCACTCATTCCCCATTAAAGCCAGAACCAGACCAGTGCCTAAACCCGTGCCCACACCGTATAGCGTCCCTAAAACCGGCCCGTAGAGAGACCACAGCCGCGCCTTTGAAAGCGCCTTGTTGTGTATCCGTTTGTGCATCGCCAAAGATATTCCAAAAACCGCGCCCGTCCACGCACCGATTTCAAACCCCGCAAGCGCCCATAAACGCGCCTTCATAAAGAGCGCCCACAAACGTTTCTCAATAACAAGCAAATCCTCCCGCATCCACTCGCCCGTTTCAAAAACCGTCCCGACCAGCACAGCCGAAAGAGCGCCGACAAACGCCCCCGCAAGCGCGCCCATCAACGCCCCAAGCACAACGCCAGACACACCGGCTTTTATTCTTTCCATAAAACTCATGGCTTCATTCCCCCTTTTCCCTCCGGGAAGTATACAAGAAAGACGGCGGCAAAAATACAAGCGGACGCCGTGAACAATTTATGGTTGAAATTCATACATTTCCTCCCTGACCCCTGCGATAAAGTCCTCATCCCACTTTTCTAACTGGGCGGGAATTGCTTCTATGTATTTCTGTTGCTTTTGTCTGCCCAAATTATACAGGAGTGTGCGCAGCATAATCAGGTTTCCATCCAGCAAATCCTTAAGACGGTCCCGCCGGTATTTATCGTTGTACCACCAGTTATTAGTATCCTCCAGCACAAAGATGACTCCGTAGCACAATGTCCGCGCGCGATAGGTGTTTGCCCTTATCTGCGCCACCAGAGACTGCGCTTTTGCGCGGAATTCCTTCAACAGTTTTCCGTCCGTCTTGCTGCTGTTTCCCCGCACGGAACCGGGCTCCAGCATACGCTCCAGCAGATGGTAGAAGAGCATTCCCTTCACATCCGCCTTGAACTTTTCCTCATCATTGAGGGACACGCGCGCGCCCGCAAACGGGCTGCGGTTATGATGAACGGGCAACGTAACCTCGCGCAACTCGCGCCCGTGGATGTGTTTGTTGATGATTGCCCAGTTGAAATCGCTTCTGCGGTTGTATCCCTCTTCGGGAGTGTAGTTGGGAACATCCAGCATTGCCGGATTGTAGATGATAGTGTTGCCACCGCGATGAACTGATTCCTCTCCCACCTTGCCTATTTCCTCCGGAGCGTAGGTCAGATTTCTGAAAACATTCGCGCCCGCCGCAAGACCGGCGGTATTTTGCAGAAACATCTCAAACGCTTTGTGAACTTTCATATCCGTTTTCTTGCCGTAGTCCGGTTGCCAGAACCCCGGTTTCTCCAAATGGTCAAACCTGCGCTTGGAAAGGTCGTAGTAGAAATCTTCACCTTCCGGATTGTCCTGCTGCCAGCGGTTGAGCAATGATTCGCGGACGGAATCTGTCGGTTTACAGTTGGAGAAGTTGGAAAGACTGTAATAAAAATCCAGCAGTTGAGTCCTCAGGGTGCTTAAGAACGGCAATGGCGGTGAGCCCGAAACAAGGCCCAGCATCGCATCTATGTTACCGCCCCGGTGATGAGCAATGAACCGGAGGTAGCTCAGTTCCTCCCGCCCCCCGCCCTTCAGGTCGGCGTGGAAGATAGAATCATCATCAACAATCCACGCCACAAAGTCATCCCCGTGCATCTTGCGCCCGGCTTCCAGAATGTGCCTTTGCAGACAGGTTCGGGCTTCGGCTATGTTCAACTTTTTCGCGCTTTTTCTGTCATGAACACAGACATTGAGCCACTCCCTGTTATTGAAATACTCCGCCACCGGCTTAATACCGATATCATCACCGGAGTTATCCAGCAGGTGGAAGGTATGGTGTGACAGACATTCGCCGTCCCGCTTGTAAAGTTCCCGAAAAGATTTCAGAAGTGTTTTGGTGTTATCGGAACTGTCGCTTATCGCTCCGATATGCAGATTGAAGGGTTTGGCAACCGGGTCGGCAACGGTCACGGCGGTAGGTTTTGCCCCGGCGGTCGGTTCAGTCGCCCGGTCCGGCGGGGGCTTGTAGTCAAACAACTCTTTGGCGCGTTCCAAAGACGGCTCGCCATAAGATTTACCGAACCGCGCCCAGTGCTTGCGGTAGAAGTGGTTCAATCCGTCCGTCTTGGCCTCGCGGTTGACGGTAACACGCCCCGTGGCAGCGGCGTAATGTTTGACGGTAACCTCGCCGGTAAACTCTATGCGGCGCTTTGGCCTGCGCCCCACATATTCCATCAGGCGGATGGCAAGGTCTCTGTCGGTGCAACTCCTCATGCTCTCATCAAAACCGCCTATGCTCCAGAAGACATCCAGATCAATGAACACGCCGCTGCCCTGAAAACCGGGATTGCCCTTAAAGAGTTCCTCCGCCGTGAAGTTCTCTTCGTCGGGAATCATATCCTCCGTTTTGCCCCTCTCCTCAATGCGCCGGATGCCGGGAATTACCGCCACACATTTCTCCCTACGGCGACTGGATAACGGCATAACCTTGCTCAGACAAGAAGACAGATGATTTTCCGTCCACTCATCGTCATCATCCAGAATGGACAGGAACGGCGACTGATACTGATGCGAACGAGAATCAGATGTCCGGTATTTGGACTGAAAAGCCCTCATGGCGGCGGTGTTCCATGCGCCCGTGCCGGACACACCGCGCGTCCGCTCGTTGGGTATTACCAAGGTGCGGAAGAAATCTTCAAACTCCACCATGTCAGGCAAACGCCTCCGGACTTCCTTGTAGCGTTCCGCCAGAAAACTCTTGCGGAGATTTTCCACCTCTTTTTCAATGGACTTGAATTCGCTTGACAGTTGCTCGCCATCCTCGCGGGGGTTGTCATCCACAATATAGACGCATTGCGGGATAACATCTTTCTGGGCGTAAACGGAACGTAAGGCGCGGTCAATCAAGGTCTGTGTGCGGGCGCCGCTGGTGGCTATGACAACCGCCACCGGGTCTGTCAATGTTTCTCCGGACACTGCCACGCCTCACACCTTGGAAAGAAGAAATACCATAAAGTCGGAGTTCCGTACGCCCGCATATCCTGTCGGGTCAGCAGTCTGAACAATCCGGCTCACCTCCAGATGATGTCTGCGAAACAGGTCTTCATAAAACGAAAGGGGGCGGTGGAAGTGGACCATGCGGCGGCCCGTGTCCCGCAACAACTTGGTGTATGTGTGCTCGCCGAGATACCCGAAGTCCGCCGACACATGCCTTTGCTGTATAGGGGATTCCGGTTGCCCGGTATAAAGCGGATTGCATATGGCTATTACCACCCGCCCGCGAGAGAGCGCGGTCAAATCCTCCATTATCTTCTCCATCTCCGCCACATGAGATTCCGGGGAATCGCCAAGTTCATAGCACAGAACCAGCGAGCACAGCACCGTGTCAAACGCCGCCCCGCCCGCCTTCATTTCGTCCAAATCCCCGCGCTCCAGTATCCGCACACCAGCGTAGTTGCGCTCCCTGTATTTTTCCAAAATCTCCCCGTCAGGCTCATAAGCGGAAACCTCCATCCCCATCCGCAGCAGCATCTGCGCGTGTTCGCCATGCCCCGAACCGTAATCCAGAACGGTTCCGGCGTCCGCATGCTCGCGGAACAAGGCTTGAAGCGCGGGGTTAAGAACCTCATTTGTGGCAGTTGCCTCAGCCAGTTCGCGGAACTGCTCAAACTCTCCGGACAACTCCTCCGAAACAAAGCCCAACTCCGCCAGACTTGAAAAATCAGCCCGCTCGTTGACCGCCGTAAGGTGGCGCTTGAATTCCGCGCCATTCCGCAACTTCCCGTGCAGTCGGCTGACAACAAACGCACGGCGGCACATACTCTCAAACAGACACCGCGAGAAGGGAAACAAACTGTGCCCTATGTCTGTGAGCGCCAATGCGCCGCTCTTCAAAATCCTCAAATTCTCCGGTTGCAGGTCAGAGCAGACCCATCCGAGATGTTTGAACTCCCTCAACATCCGGATGTACTCCATATCGGGAACTTCAGCCGTTTCCAACAGCCCGGTTGACTCCAGAAACGGACCTTGAATGAGAATCTTGCGCCCCTCGCACACCTTGACGGCGCTGACCGGCTGAATGTGCTCCGGCGGGGTCGCGCGCATCCGTTCCGCCAGTGCGGAGAGCTGCCAGTGAAGTTCCAACAGATTGGAAACACCGTCAAACACCTTGAACACGCTCCTTGAGTCTCTGAACACCAGCCCTTCACCGCCCCGCCCCAGATACTCAGGCTCGCCGTCCACCCCTTCGCCGTAAGACGAAATCAACTCCGCGGCGGCTTTGCGGCTTATGCGCTCCTCGCGGACTCCCCCGAAGGTGTTTCCGGCGTAACGGTCTATGTGGCGGCTTACCATCTTCACCGCATCCCCGGCGGACGAGGCGGGCAATATGCTGTCAGAACGGCGGCGGTCAAGCGACTTCCCCGCCATATCGCCGCTGCTGCCGCCGACCGTGGCGGCGATAATCAGTTTGCCCATCTGCCATGCAAAGGCGATTTCGCTGAGCGTGCCGGAGCCGCCGCCTATGGCGATGACGGCGGAGGACATGCTGATGAGCGTCAGGTTTCTGCCAATGCCCTGACCGGTGGGTATGGCAATATCCAGATGAGGATTGGCAACGCGCGGGTCGTATCCGGGCAGGACGCCGATGACCGAGCCTTCGGTGTGGTTTCGCGCGGCCCTTGCGCCTTCCGATGCGCACTCCATAACGCCGCCGAGGCCGCCGGTGGCAACTGAGTATCCGGCCTCCACCAGAAGCCTGCCGGTTTCATAAGCGAATTCCCGCTTGCCGGAGGCGTCATCATCTATATTGGCGTCCCCCACTATTGCCACAATTTTTTTTACGGACACCGCGCCCCTACTCAACCGCTCCTGCAATCTCTTCAAGCGCCCTCACCGGGTCATCCGCCTGCGTAACCGCTCTGCCGATAACAAGATAATCCGCGCCCATTTCAACCGCCTCTTTTGGCGTAACCGTCCTGCTCTGGTCGTTTGAATCCGAACTCTCAAGACGCACTCCGGGAACTATAAGTTTGAACCTGTCGCCGAACTCTTTTCTTAACGGCTCAATCTCCATGCCGGAACAGACAAGCCCGTCCGCGCCGCCCCTCTCCGCCGTTTCCGCAAGACGCAGGGCGGCGGAAATTGAATCGCCGCCGAAAAGTTTTTTCACCTCCGCCCCGTCATGGCTTGTCAGAACCGTTACGGCAATGACCTTCGGTCTCGGCAATTCCAGTTTTTCCGCCCCCTCCTTTGCAGTCTCAACCGCGGCGCGAATCATCTTTTCACCGCCGAGGGAATGGACGGTGAACATGTCAACGCCAAAGCGCGATATTCTGGAGACCGCGCCCGCCACCGTGTTGGGAATGTCATGAAATTTCAGATCAAGAAAAATCCCGCCGCCGCACTTGTCCTGAAGCCAGCCGATGACCTTGGGACCCTCGGCAAAAAACATCACGGGACCCACCTTGTAGGCTCCCACCCTGCCCGCACACCCAAGGGCAAAAACCGAAGCGGTGCGTATTGAAGGGAAGTCAAGAGCGAGTATGAGTCTGTCCGCTGCGGCTACGCTCAAATTTCACCCCTCCAACTCAACGCCTTTTTCCCATATCTCATGTTCGCTTATGTCCGCCTTGTCGCCCCAGACAACGGCATAACCGCCGCGCTCAACTTTTACCGACTTGAACAATGAGAGATTCCTGAGTGGGGAGAACATTTCCCTTTCAAGCAGGGGGGCAATGTCGTACTTTTTCCTGCGGTCATTGTCAAACTCAACAATAAGAGTGTAACCGTCAGCGGCTTTCGCCGATTTGATTCTCGGATGTTTCATGTTCTCACTCAAGGGGCGGCAATTTACGAAACTCCTGACTTTCCCACATCTTTTTCAACTCGGCTTTGTTTATGAGACCCCACTCAACAATCAGAGATTTCGCCCTCCCGGGCATATCCCCTTCTATCATCTCAAGTGTATCAATATCAAACAGTCCGACATATTCTCCATAGACCGCATGAAAGTGCGGCGGCGGGTGGTCTCCGAAAAACAACTTTCTTACTATTCCATAAAATCTTGTTATCTCCGGCATGGCTTCCAGAAACTTATCAGCCGATAACCAATCAAACAACCCGGCGCACTTAAGAAGCGGAACGGCGCGAAGCATCAATCGCTTCCAGAACGGCGGCGAGAAGGGTTGCGCGCGGGGCGGCAATCCCGTGCTTTTCCGCGCGCCGCGCGGTCTCGGAAAATATGGCGTCTATCTCCATCGGCGCGCCGGAGAGAAAATCCAATATCGTGCTTGAGCGGTAATCCTCCATCCGTTCGGTGAACTCCATCATCTCGCGGACGGTTCTGTCCGCGTCTATGCGGTCGGGGCTTCCCGCCGCGCGCAAATCGGCGTTTGCAATCTCCGCAACCTCGCGCTGTATGCTCCCGACTTCCGCCCGCAGCGCGGGGCTTGCCAGTATTGTTTGCGTTGTCGCGCCGCCGCACACAACCCCAAGCCCGTTGAACGGAACGTTCCAGCACTGCTTAATCCAGCGCGTAAGAAGGAAATTTTCCGCCGCTTTGACCTCCACCTTCGCCCCGTCCCAAAGGGAGAGCGCCTCTTTTATGCGCCCGGCGGAATTGAGAAAATGGGCGACCGTAACCGCGCCGTAGTCAAGGTGGCGAACCGTTCCGGGCTCGCCCCTGTTTATGCAGGTGAACGCGATGCCGGTGAAGATTCTTTCAGGGTCAAACCATTCCGAAAACCGCTCCTCAAGACCGATGCCGTTCATAAGAACCAGCAGGCGCGTCCGCCCGTCCGCAACGGGAAGAACAAGGTCGCGCGCGGCGGACGCGGCGGTCGCCTTCAGGGCGCACACAACCCAGTCAACAACGCCGATGTCCGCGCTGTTGCGGTGAACAAGCGGCTTGCCGAGCCTGAAACCGCCGTCTTTGCTCTCAACCGTCAGCCCGCCCGAAGACAGGGCGCCGTAGTCTCTGCGGGCAAGAAAATGAACCTCGTTTCCGGCCTGCGCCAGCCGCGCGCCGTAGTAAAGACCGACAGCCCCCGCCCCGATTACGGCTATCCTGCTCAAAAGCGCCGCCCTCAAAAAGCCGCAAAAACCGCCGTTGCCGCCGTGTTGGCGACCGCAAGCGGCAGCAGAACCTTCCAACCGAATTTCATCACCTGATCCGAGCGGAAACGCGGCAGCGTCCACCTGATCCACATGAAGAAAAACAGCATCGCCGCCACCTTTCCGAGAAACACCAGCGGCGGCAGATACCAATGCGTGTCTATGTCAATCCCGCCCCAGCCGATAAACGGCAGCGGATGCCAGCCGCCGAGATACAGAGCCGTTATAAGACACGACGCCACTATCATGTGCGTGTATTCGGCGAGGAAGAACATTGCAAATTTCATCCCGCTGTATTCCGTGTGGTAGCCGCCCACTATCTCCGTCTCGGCTTCGGGAACATCAAACGGAAGGCGGTTGGTTTCGGCAAAAGACGCGATGAGGAAAACCACAAAACCGATGAACTGCGGAAACAGCAGCCAGACCCTGCTCTGATACTCAATTATGTCCGTCAGCCTGAGCGAGCCGACAAGCGCAAAAACCCCGATGACTGAAAGCGCCAGCGCGAGTTCGTAACTTATCATCTGAGATATTCCCCTGATGCCGCCGATGAGCGAGTATTTGCTGTTTGAAGCCCATCCGCCGAGGATAACGCCGTAAACACTGAGCGAACTCACGGCAAAAACATAGAGCGCGCCCGCGTCAAGGTCGGCAACCTGAAAGGTTATAAACACGGGGGAGGACAAAAGACCCATCAGGTCGGTCTCAAAACCCCTCCCCACGGGAACAACGGCGAGCGCCGCGATTGCGGTAACAAACGAAAACGCGGGGGCGACCGAATAAATAACCTTGTTTGCCCCTGCGGGGACGGTGTCTTCCTTGAACAGAAACTTAACCCCGTCCGCAAGCGGCTGGAGCAATCCCATGGGCCCCACCCTGTTGGGGCCGAGGCGGTCTTGAATCAGCGCGCTGACGCGCCTTTCCGCATAAGTCAGGTAGGCGACGGCGGGCAGCACGGCGGCAATCAGAACCACGGACTTGACCGCGGCAAGCGCCAGTTCAAACAGACGGCTGTCCGCTGACATCTCCCTTCCTTCCGACTCCGAGAAAATCAATCAAATCGTAGTCCATCGCCTCATACGGTTTGAACCGCGCCGATATTTCCCCCATAATTTCCGCGGGCGAATTGTGAAAAAACTGCTCCGGTTTTGAGGCGCACAGCAGTTTCAGCGCCTCCCATTCCGGCTTTGCTTCGCCGGGCGGGTCAATCGCCTTTCTTATCCTCTGCACCCTGCCCCGGTCGTTTGTGAAAGTCCCGTCCTTTTCATAAGGAGTCGCGCCCGGAAGCAGCAGGCCGGCAAGCCTGCCCGTGGCGGTCAGGCGCGTGTCCAGCACGGCGAGGAAAGACAGGTTTTCCAGCGCGCGCCCTATTGCCGCCGCATCCCCGAAAGCGGTCAGGTCCGTTTGAATGACAAAAAGCGAATCCAACTCCCCGGAAAGCAAACCGGAGATGATTTCCCCGACCTCCGCCGCGCCGCAGGCGATTCCGAGGTCGCGCGCGCCCGCGCTGTTGGGAAACGGGTCGGGGCTTATCAGGCCGAATTTCTTTTCTCCGCCGCCCCCGCCGGGTTCGCCCGCATTGCACGCGAGGCGCGAAAACCCGAACTCTTCGGACATTTTCAGGGCAAGATACAACTCTTCATTTGTGAGGGAGGCGGAGCACACAATCGCGGAGCGGGAGACGGGAGACGCCCGAAAAATTTCCGCCGCCGCGTCCCATGAGACGGGCTCATATCCGCCCTCTTCCGTTTTGCGTATCGGCTGCTTGAGCCTTTTTGCCGGGGCGCCGGTATCCTCAAATTCAAACCTGCCCCGGTCGCAAATCCAGTGCCCGTTGACCTCCGCGTTGAATCTTGGGCGCACTCTCATAATTCCGCCTTCGCGCAAGTTTGCGCCGACAGTGATGTTGCAGCCGTTGCTGCACAGCGGGCAGACGGTGTCCGTGTGTTTCAGATACCAGACCCTCTCGCCGTGGAGCGAGTCGGCGGGCAGGAGCGCGCCCACGGGGCAGAGGTCTATCACATTGCCGGACAGTTCGTTGTTGAGTTCCATGCCGGGAAAGACCGTGATCTTTTTGCGAAAGCCCCTGTTGTCATAGCCCAGTTCGCCGGTGCCGGTAACCTCGTCCGTGAAGCGGACGCATCTGGTGCACATTATGCAGCGGTTGGGGTCGTAAACTATTTTCTCTCCGAGATAGTATTTTTTTCTGACCTTCTTTTCTTCGGGCGGGTCAAACCTGCTGTAATCCCTGCCGTGGGAAACGGTGGTCATCT
This sequence comes from Candidatus Dadabacteria bacterium, assembly GCA_026708565.1. Classification (NCBI taxonomy): domain Bacteria; kingdom Pseudomonadati; phylum Thermodesulfobacteriota; class Candidatus Dadabacteria; species Candidatus Dadabacteria bacterium. The sequence goes on along the minus strand of JAPOUR010000058.1, from coordinate 1,957 downwards.
GAAGCGGGCACTCGCCGCCTTTGTCGCACACGGGGCAGTCAAGCGGATGGTTTATGAGCGTGAATTCAACGGTGGCTCGCCGCGCGGAGACGGCTTTTTCCGAGTTGGTAACAACCTCCATGCCGTCCGTGGCGAAGGTGTTGCACGCGGGCATCACTTTGGGAACTCCCTTCACCTCAACGAGGCACTGTCTGCACTGCGCCACCACGCTCAGCGCGGGGTGGTAGCAGAAATGCGGTATCCGTATTCCCGCAAGTTCCGCCGCCGCGATTAGGTTTGCGCCCTGCTCAACCTCAATCTCTGAACCGTCAATTACGATTTTTGGCATCTGTGTCTCCGGTGGAAGGGAGGAACTTGTATCACACGGCGGAGTGTATACGAAGGGCGGGATACCGCAAGCGGCGAAGGTTGAAATTGTCGGGCGTTTTCCTTTATATTTAGCGGGATAAAGGGACGCGTTCGGGCGCGTCCGGAGATTACAGCAGATGTTTGAATATGCAATATCGCTCCTGAAGGGGCGGGCGGAGGTGAAATTTCCCTTCTTTTGTTCCGTTGCCGTTTTGATTTTAGCGTTCTCCGCGCCTCCGGCGGGGGCGCAGGACAGCACTGTGGGAACACGCCCCGGCGGTGAAACCGGAACGGTGTGGGGATACCTCCAGCCCGGCAACCTGCCCGGCGCATTCCTCGCAAACTCAAGCATAACATCGGCAAAAATTGTCAACGGGGCGATTGCAATTGCCGACTTGAGTGACGAAGTCCGCTCCGCATTCTCAAACGCGCCGCAACTCTCCGGAGTTGAACTCGCTTCCGTCCAAACGATTGGGACGCGCCCCGACGGTGTGGGCGGAACTGTGTGGGGTTATCTGCAACCCGGAAGTCTGCCCGGAACCTTTATTATGTCCGGCGGCATCGGAACGCCCCAGATTGCAAACGGGGCGGTAACGCAGGAAAAACTGTCCGCCGCGCTTTCGGATGAAATTGACAAACTGCAATACATCGCTTTCGGCCCGAACGGGGGAATTGCCATAGGAGACGGCGCGGTCTCAATTAACGGCGGGCTTGCCATAGGGGTCAATGCGTTTTCACAGGGGGAAGGCTCGCTGTCAATCGGGCGCGACAGCGCGGCGGTTGACGGGTTTGCCGCCGGAGGGGGAGCCAGAGCCGGCGGAGGCACCGCATTTGGCGGCTGCTCCGCGGCGGGAAGACTTACCGTAACAAACAGCGCGGGCGTTACAACGGCCTATCCCAATTCCTCATTGTGTGAAGCGGGAGGAACGCGGGGGACGGCGCGGGGAGCGGCCGCTTTCGGCGACAGAACCCTTGCCATGGGAGCGGGGCAACAGGCGGGCGCATACGGCGGAAGCGGAGACCGCAGAGTGGCGCGGTCGCCGGGCAGGGCTCTGCCCGAAGGCACGGTTGTTTCCGTGTTCGGGCCCAACGGCGCGATGGGCGCGTCTCTTGAGCAGGTCGGCGCGTCTGAACGCCAGTTGGGAATGATTGAGAGTCTTGGAACTCCGCCTCCCGTGTCCGGTCAGCAAGGCGGGGCGTCGGGCGCGGTGGAGGATGAAGACGGCGTTTCCGGCGCTGTAGGCGCTGTCGGGCAGCAGAGCGTAGCCGCGCCGACTGTCTGGGGCTATTTGCAGGACGGCGGACTGCCGGGCTCTTTTCTTGTGGCCGGAAGTGTTACGGGCGAAAAACTGTCGGACAATTCCGTCAATTCCTCAAAGATTGCCGACGCAAGCATCAGGCGTGAAGATTTGACTCCCGAACTCGCTTCCGGCCTCGGAGGCGGGCTCACCGGCGGCGCGGTGCGGAGCTTCCATCTGGCAAATTCAAGCGTAACATCGGTAAAAATCGCCGATGCAACAATCGCCCTTGCCGACTTGAGCGAGGATGTTAAGGCGGCATTTTCAAACGCGGCGGAACTCTCAAGCGGCGAACTCGCTTCCGTCAGAAC
>JAPOUR010000057.1 GCA_026708565.1 Candidatus Dadabacteria bacterium | reverse complement strand
AAATGCGTTGCGGGCGGGATGTTTCTCACCAACTGCTACATTGTGGGGGACGAGGAGGCCGGAGAGGGAATCCTCATTGACCCGGGCGAGCAGATAGTTGAGATCATGGCGGAGATTGAAAAAACCGGCCTCAAGATCACGCGCATCATCAACACCCACACCCACATAGACCATGTGGCCGGGGCGCAGGCGGCAAAGGAAATGCTTTCCGTCCCGTTCAGCATTCACGAGAAAGAGCAGCCCGTGCTTGACATTCTTCCCGAAGCGTGCCGGAGGTATCCGGAGTTCGGCAATGTGCGCAAGCCCGATGTTGAGGAGTATGTTGAAGACGGGCAGACGGTTGAGGTCGGCTCCCTTCGCGCCGAGATCGCCCTCGCCCCCGGACACACGTGGGGAAGCGTCTGTCTCATTTTTGAGAAAGAAGAGGTGATCTTTTCGGGCGACACACTTTTTGCGGGAAGCGTGGGCAGGGTTGACCTCACCGGCGGGACAACGATGGAGGAACTTGTCGGCTCAATCAACTCGGTGATAATGACCCGCCCCGACAGTTTTGCGGTGCTTTCCGGGCACGGCCCCGGAACCACGGTCGGCATAGAGCGGGAGTCAAACCCGTTTCTGCGCGCCTTCTGATTTATGCGCCGCGCCCTCATCATAGCCGCGGCTGCGTTTTTTTCAGTTTCGGGCGTTCTGTTTGTGTTTGAAGTGAATCAGTTTCTGTCCATCCGGAGCGGCACGGACAAGGTGAAAAAACGCATTGCGCGGCTTGCCGCCCGCAGAGACCGGCTCAACGCCCTTTCATCCGCCGCCCTGAACGCCGCCGGTAATGACCCGCACACCGAGCGGCTCATAAGGGAGAAACTGGGGCTGATAAAGCGGGGCGAAAAGGTCTTTATCTTTGACAGGTAAATGGCTCTTCCGGTTTCACCAGACAAGCGGCTCGGGCAGAATTTTCTTGTCCACACGCCCACCCTTGAGAGAATATGCGCCTCGGCGCGCCTGACGCCCCCGGACGAGGTTGTTGAAATCGGCCCCGGTCTCGGGCATCTGACCCGTGTGCTGCTCAAAAGCGGCGCGAGGGTCTCCTCCATAGAAAAAGACCCGCGCCTCGCGGATGTTTTATCCGAAGAGATAACCTCAAACCGGCGGTTTTCCCTCATCCGGGCGGACATTCTTGACGTTGGTTTTGACCGCTTTTTCAAATCCTCCCCTCTCAAACTGGTCTCAAACCTTCCGTATTCCATAACCTCGCCCGTTCTGAAAATGCTCGCCGGGGGGCGGAGTATGTTTTCGCTTGCCGTCCTGATGGTGCAAAAAGAGGTCGCCCTGCGTGTGTGCGCCCGCCCCGGAACCCGCGAGGCCGGCGCGATTTCCCTGTCAATCCAAATGGTTTTTGACGCCGAAAAACTTTTTGACGTGCCGCCCTCCCGCTTCAAACCCCGCCCCGCCGTTACCTCGTCCGTCATCCGCCTGACACCCCTTTCCGCTCCGAGAATTCCGGTCTTAAGCGAGGAGTTTTTCAGTAAAACCGTCCGCGCCGCGTTCTCCGTGCGAAGAAAGATGGTTCGCAACTCGCTCCTCTCCGCCTTTGAGAAAAACGATGTCCTCCGCGCCCTTGACGAGGCGGGAGTTTCCGGCGGCGCAAGGGCGGAGAGCCTGACGCTTGAGCAGTTCGCCCGGATATCGGATAGATTGTTTGAGTCTGCGGGAGGAACGTAATGAAAACCGGATTCACTTTAACGGGAAAAAGCGGGGCGCACCGCGCGGCGGCGGATTTGCTTGTCGCGGGCGTGAACGCGGGAGACTCAAAGCGCATAGCGGAACTTGACCGCCGCCTTGGCGGCGCCGCTTCGCGCGGGATTGAAAAGACCTCCGCGCGCCTCGGCTCGTGTTTTGTTGTTGACACAATGGGGCGGCTTCCCGCCCGGGCGGTGGCCGTTGCGGGGCTTGGCGAAAAGAAAAACTTTTCCGCTCCGGGCGACTGCTTCAAGGCGGCGTCCGCGGCTGTCAGGGCCGCCGGGGGGGGCGGGCTTAAAAAGGTTGTTCTGGATTTTCCCGGCCTGTCTTCAACTGCGGCGGGCGTCCGCGCGCTTCTGGAAGGCGCGCTGCTCGGCGCATACAGGTTTTCAAAATACAAGGGCGGCGGCGGGACGCCCGAAGGCGGGCCGGACGCTCCGGAGCGGATAGCAGTGGCGTCGTCAATATCTTCCGCCGCTTTCAAAGACGCCTCCCGCCTTGCCCTCGCCACGGCGGAAGGCGTCCGCCTGTGCAGAAACCTTGTAAACGAGCCGCCGATGTCTCTCACTCCCGCCGCCCTTGCGGAGGCGGCGGAGGTTATGTGCGCGGAGGAGGGGCTTGAGTGCGCGGTCATCACGCCCGAAGAGATGGAGAAAAGGGGCATGGGCGGGCTTCTCGCCGTGGGCGGCGGAAGCGCGAATCCGCCCCGTCTGATTCACATGAAATACCGCCCGTCTCCGGCGGGGCGGGCGCGCAAGGTCGCCATTGTGGGCAAGGGCATCACCTTTGACTCCGGCGGCCTCAGCCTGAAGCCCGCCGATTCAATGAGAAATATGAAGATGGACATGGCGGGCGCGGCGGCGGTCATCGGGGCGATGAAGGCGGTTTGCGCCGTCCGTCCGCGTGCGGAGGTTCACGGCATAGTGGCGTCCGCCGAAAACATGACCGGCCCCGCCGCCTACAGGCCGGACGACATAGTTACCCCCATGAACGGCAAAACGGTTGAGATAGTCAACACGGACGCGGAGGGAAGGGTTGTTCTCGCGGACGCGCTCAGCTACGCGGTGGAGCTCGGCGCGCGGGAAATCGTTGACCTCGCCACTCTCACCGGCGCGTGCGTGGTGGCCCTCGGCGGCAATACCGCGGGCGTTATGGGAAACAGCCCCGAAGTGGTAAAAAACATACTGCGCTCCGCCGCCTCGGCGGGCGAGGCGATGTGGGAGCTTCCCCTGTCGGAAGACCTCGGAAAAGATATAGAGAGCGACTTTGCGGACATCAAAAACGCCGGGGGCCGCGCGGGCGGGGCGATAACCGCCGCGCTGTTTCTTGAGCACTTTGTTTCCGCGACGCCGTGGGCGCACATTGACATTGCGGGCCCCGCTTACCGGGAGAAGGGGGGCGACTGGCATCCAGTGGGAGCGACCGGTTTCGGCGTCAGAACGGTTTTGGACTATCTGTCGCGCAAATAACAGGGGAGGGTTTTATGACATGTCAGCCCAGTTCGGGCCGCGCTTTGTTTCAACCTTCATCGCCGTCTTGAGTTCAAACGGGGTGTTTTCCATTTCCTCTTTCACAATTCCGGCGAGCGCGTCCGCCTCTTCCGCCGCCGCCTCAAATATGAGTTCATCGTGAACCTGAAGAATCATTGACGATTTCATACCCGCCATTTTGCGGTGGATGGCTATCATCGCCGCGTTTATTACGTCCGCCGCCGAGCCCTGAATGGGCGTGTTCATCGCCGCTCTTTCGCCGTTTTTTATTTTGACCCTGTTCTTTGAGCGCAACTCCGCTATGGGCCGCCGCCGCCCCGAAACCGTCTCCGCATAGCCCGTTTTTTTCGCCCTTTCCGCAGACTCCGCCATATAACTGCGGACGCGCGGGTAGCGGCTGAAGTATCTTTCCATATACTCGCGGGACTGTTTGACGGACACGCCGAGCTGCTTTGACAGCCCGAACGGGCTTATGCCGTAGATGATGCCGAAGTTTATGTTTTTTGCGAGCCGCCTCATTTCGGGCGTGATGTCGCTTGCGCCGAAGATTTCCGCCGCCGTGGATGAGTGTATGTCCTCGCCGTTTTCAAACGCCGCGAGCAGTTTTTCGTCTTCCGAAAAGTGGGCGAGCAGGCGAAGGTCTATCTGCGAGTAGTCCGCCGACAGCAAAGTGAACCCGTCCGCCGCCCTGAACGCCCGCCTTATCCTCCTGCCCTCCCCGGTCTTTATGGGAATGTTCTGAAGGTTGGGGTCGCTTGAACTGAGCCGCCCGGTGGAGGTTCCCGCCAGCCCGTATGAGGTGTGAACCCTGCCGGTGAGGGGGTTCACCAGCCGGGGCAGGGCGTCAACATAGGTTGACTTGAGTTTGGAGAGTTCCCTGTATCTCAATATCATCCCCGGGACGGGGTGGAGCAGCGCAAGGCCGGTCAGAACCTCCGAATCGGTGGACGGCGCGCCCCCCGCCGTAGTCTTTGAAGGCGTGAGGCCCAGTTTGCCGAAAAGCAGGTCTCTGAGCTGGGCGGTTGAGTTTATGTTCAGCCTTCCCCCTGCGGCGGAAAAAATCTCGTCTTGCGCGAGGGCAATTTTGGATGCGAATTCCCCGGAGATTTCCGCAAGCAGTCCCGTGTCAACAAAAACCCCCTTCCGCTCCATGTCCGCCACAACGCCGGACAGCGGCAGGACGCGCTCGCGGTAGCTTTCCGTGAGTCCCGCCGCGTCCATGTCCGCCGACAGTTTTTCATGGAGTTCCAGTATTGCCCAGCACCCGGCGCACTCGTCCGCCGCCTCGTCTCCGCCCCCGCCCGCCGCGCGCCCCAGATGAGCCCTCGTCAGGTCCGCCACCGAGTAGCCCGAAAGGGACGAGTCAAGAAAATGCGCCGCCGTCATTATGTCAAAGCAGACGCCTTTCATCTCCGTTCCCGTCCGTCCGAGCGCGAGAATCTCACGCTTGATGTTCCAGCCCGTTTTTTTGATTTCCGGGTCGCACGCGAGTTCTTTGACCGCCCCGGCCTCCTCCCCGCCGCCGAGCGGCGCGTAGCAGGTTTTCCCGTCGGCAAGCGAGAGCGCCGCCCCGGCAATCTCCCCCTCCCCGGACAGCCGCAGGGACAGGCAGACAAACTCCGCGCCCTTGAAAAACGCGCGGAGGGTTTCAGAGTCCGTTATAACCTCAAAGTCCCGCTTTTGCGCCGGTTCGCTCACCGCCCCGCCGAAGCCGAGTTCCGAGTAAAGCGCGTTCAGTTTTTCGGTGTCCGGCGGTTTCCGCAGAAATGCCTCGCGGGCGGTTTCGGTTTCCACATCGGTTTTGAGGACGGCGAGCCTGCGGCTCAAAAACGCCTTTTCCCTGTCGCGCTCAACCCGCTCCCTCTGTTTGCCTTTCAGGTCCGCCGTGTTTTTGTAAATCTCCTCAAGCGAGCCGTATTTGCCGAGCAGTTTCGCCGCGGCCACGGGACCCACGCCCTCAACGCCCGGTATGTTGTCCGATGAGTCTCCCACGAGGGCGAGATAGTCAACAAAACTTTCGGGCGGAACGCCGTATTTTTCAACCACCCCCCGCGCGCCGGTCTTTTTGTCTTTCCCCGTGTCAAAAAGCGTAATCCTGTCGGACACAATCTGGCAGAAGTCCTTGTCCGCCGTAACCAGAACCACCTCGCCCCCGCGCTCTTCCTCCGCCTTTGCCACGGTCGCCATAAGGTCGTCCGCCTCAAAGCCCTCCCTCTGGACAACCCGTATGCCCATCACGGCGGTGAGTTCCATTATCTTTTCAATCTGGACGCTCAGGTCTTCGGGCGGCGCGCCCCGGTTCGCCTTGTATTCGGGGTAAATCTCCTTTCTGAAGGTGTCGGTTTTTGAGTCAAACACCACGCCGAAATAGGCCGGGTCAAAATCGGCCAGAAATTTTTTGAGCATGTTTGAGAATCCGAAAACCGCGTTTGTGGGAAAACCGGACGGCGATGTGAAATCCTGGCGGACGGCGTAATACGCCCTGAACACATATGAACTTCCGTCTAACAGGTAAAGCGGGGGCGCGCTCATGCCGCTTTCTTCACCGCGCGGTAGGCGAACGCCGGGGGCACATTGCGCCACTCAACCGGGGTCTTGCTGACCTCGCCGAATGCGGCCTCAAGATTTTTTTTGAAGTTTCTTCCCGAAGGCAGCATGTGCGCGGGCGTGTATGCGAAAGAAACGAAAACGCCGCCCGGGCGAAGGGCCTCGGCGGCGGCGGAAAGTATCTTTTTTTGAAAACCGTCTGAAAAAATCGCCCACGGCAGGCCGGAGACTATTCTGTCGCACCCGTCAATTCCCAGTTCTCTCAAACACCCGGCCGTTTTCGAAGCGCAGCCGTTGAACACATGCGCGCCGGGGAAATCGCTCCGTATCCGCGCGGCAAAGTCGGGGTTTACCTCCATCGCCACCAGTTTGGCGGACGGGTTCATGCGCCCGGCTATCTCTTCCGTGATAACGCCCGTTCCGGGGCCGAACTCAACTATGACCTCGGCGTTCTCAATCTCCGCCGCGCCCACCATGTGGCGAGCCAGCCGCCCGGACGAGGGCAGGAGGGAAGCGGTTTTAAGCGGGTGCGCCAGAACGTTTTTCAAATGCAGCGCGATTGACGGCATTCCCCATTTTAAGAGAAAAAATCGTCTGTTACAATCAGGGTTGTGTTTGAAACAATATCGGAAAAGTTTTCGGCGATACTCTCCCCGGTCAGGGATAGCCAAACCCTGACCGAAGAAAGCATAGACAAAACTCTCAAGGCCGTCCGCATGAGTCTGCTTGAGGCCGATGTCAACTTCCGTGTGGCGGGTGATTTTGTTGAGGCGGTAAGGAAAAAGGCGGTCGGCTCTGAAAGGCGGAAGGGGCTTACTGCGGGGCAGCAGTTTGTTCAAACCGTTCAGGAGGAGCTCACCCGGTTTCTCGGCACGGAGAACAGGGGGCTTGAAAGAAAAGGCGGCGGCCCGTTGCGCGTTATGACGGTCGGGCTTCAGGGCGCGGGCAAAACCACGTTCTGCGCCAAACTCGCCGCGCTTGAGTTAAAAAACGGCGCAAAACCGCTGCTTGTTCCCGCCGATGTCTACAGGCCCGCCGCGGCGGAACAACTCGCCACTCTCGCCCGCGCGGTCGGCGCGCAGTTTTTTGAGCCGCCCGAAGGGGCGAAACCGGAAGACATTTGCGCGCTTGCCGGGGAAAGCGCGGCGGAGCGCGGCGTTGACACGGTGATCTTTGACACGGCGGGGCGTCTCCACATTGACGCCGCGCTTATGGAGGAGTTAAAGAGGATAGACGGCGCGGTTGCGCCGGGCGAGATACTGCTTGTTGCGGACGCGATGTCCGGTCAGGACGCGGTGCGCGCGGCGGAGGGGTTTGCCGGGGCGCTGAACATAAGCGGGGTGGTTCTCACCAAGATGGATGGCGACGCGAGGGGCGGAGCCGCGCTCTCAATCCGCGCCGTAACCGGGAAGCCGGTCAAATTTTTTTCAACCGGTGAAAAGCCGGATGACCTTGAGCTTTTTCATCCCGAAAGAATCGCTTCGCGCATACTCGGAATGGGCGACATGCTGACCCTGATTGAGAAGGCCCAGACGGCGTTTTCCGAAAAAGAGGCGGAAAAAATCGCAAAGAGGGCGGAGAAAAACCGCTTCACTCTTGAGGATTTCAGAAAGAGCATAACCGCGCTTGAAAAAATGGGGCCTGTGGAGAGTCTGGCGGCCATGGTGCCCGGCGCGGGCGCGCTTGCCGGTAAAAGCGGAGCGGCGGACAAGGCACGCCGCTCCATGAAAACCGGAGCCGCCATAGTGGACTCAATGACGCCCCGTGAGAGGAGAGACCACAGGATAATCAACTCAAGCAGAAGGAAGCGCATAGCAAGGGGAAGCGGCACAACCGTGGCGGAGGTGGACAGGACCATCAAAAACTTCATCAAGATGCGCTCCGTTATGAAAAAGGGCGGCGGGATGAAAATGCCGCCCGCATGAAAATTGGAACTGCGCCTGAAGTCGTATACACTTGCAAGTCTGAAGCGGGCGCGCGCCGTCCGTGAGGAGGAGAGGTTTTGGTAAGAATAAGACTCACAAGAAAGGGAGCGGCGAAAAGGCCGTTTTACCGCATTGTTGCCGCGGACTCGCGCAGGTCGCGGGACGGCAAGTTCCTTGAAATTCTCGGGCATTACGACCCGGTGAAACGTCCGCATGAACTCAAAGTTGACGAAGAGAAGGTCAAGCGGTGGATATCAAAGGGCGCTCAGCCGTCCGACACGGTCAAAAAACTTATGGCGGGGCTTGAAAAATGGAAAACAGCCTGAAAGACCTGCTTAACTATCTGGCGACCTCAATAGTGGACGAGCCGGACAAGGTTGAAATAGAAGAGGAACAGATTGGCGACGGCAAAACCGCCCTGCGCCTCAGGGTGGCCCAGCCGGACATGGGGAAGATTATCGGCAGGCAGGGCAAGACCGCCAAAGCCATAAGGGTTCTGCTTTCCGCCGCCGCCGCCAAGCGCGGCATCTTTTTCACGATGGACATCGTTGACTGAGCGGCTGATTGAATACGGGAAGATAACAAAGCCGCGCGGTTTGCGCGGCGAGGTGAGGGTGGTCGCCTTCAGCGGAGACGCCTCCGCCCTTGAGACCGCCTCCCGCGTCTTTGTAAAGCCGGAGGGGGCGGACACTCCCCGGCCCTTTAAGATAACGGACAGAAAGGTGAGCGGCGCGTCCGCGGTTCTTACTTTTGCGGGCGTTGACACGCGCGAGGGCTCAGACGGCCTGCGCGGGGCGTCCGTGATGGTGGCGGCGCAAGACCTTCCGGAGCCGGGGGAGGGCGAGTATTACAATTTTTCCCTCATCGGGCTCGCCGTTGCCGAGGGCGGGAAGCCGCTCGGCGCGGTTACGGAGATTGTTCAGGGCGGCGGTCAGTCCGTGCTTGTCGTAACGGACGGCGGCGGCGGTGAAATTCTGATACCGATGGCGGAGAAGTTTATAGAGAGAATAGACGGGGAGGGCGGAACGGTGGTTGTGAAAAACACCGCCGCGCTACGTTCGGAGGGGTGAAATACGAGATCATCACAATTTTCCCGGAGTTTTTTGACTCCGTTTTCTCGTGCGGGATTATCTCAAGGGCGAGAGACAAAGGGCTTGTTGACATCAAGGTGCGCAACCTGAGGGATTTTGCTTCGGGCGTTCACAGGGCGGTTGACGACAGGCCCTACGGCGGCGGCGAGGGGATGGTGTTTATGCCGGAGCCGCTCGGCGGGGCGATTGAGGCGGCAAAGAGCGGCGGGGGCAAAACCGTAACGCTTCTCACATCTGCGCACGGCGCGCCGTTTGACGCAAAACTTGCGCGCCGCCTTATGGATTTTGACAAAGTGGTCATCGTGTGCGGCAGATACGAGGGGGTTGACGAGAGGGTGAGCCGCCTCCACACCGACATGGAGGTTTCAATCGGCGACTACATAGTTTCCGGCGGTGAATACGCCGCCGCCGTTATTGTGGACGCGGTGTCGCGCCTTGTTCCGGGCGTGGTGGGAAACAGCGGCTCCACCGAGGATGAGTCGCTTTCCGGCGGGCTGCTCGGCCCCCCGCAATACACGCGCCCCGAAAACTACCGGGGCGAGGACGTTCCCCCGGAGCTTCTTTCGGGCGACCACGGCGGGATAGACAGGTGGCGGCGCATGGCGCGCGTGGAGAACACCGTGCGCAAAAGGCCGGAGATTCTTGACCGCTCAAACCTTACAAAAGAGGAGACCGCCGCGCTGTGGGAGATGCAGAAAAATACCGCGCCGGACTACAGGGCGTATGTTGCTTTGCTCCACCACCCCGTATATAATCGGAGGCTTGAAACCGTGGCGTCCGCCTTCACCAGTCTTGACATTCATGACATAGCGAGGGCTTGCAGGACGTACGGGGTGAGAAGGTTTTTCCTTGTAAATCCGGTGGAGGGGCAGCGCGAGCTCGCCCGCAGGGTTGTCCGCCACTGGACGGAAGGCGCGGGGGCGGAGTTCAACCCGACCCGCAAAGAGGCGATGAGCATAGTGGGCATAAACAACAGCCTTGACGAGGTGACGGCGGAGATAGGGAAACTTGAGGGCGCAAGGCCGGAGTTGATAGCGACCGACGCGAGGTTTGACGGAAACATGACGGGATACGCCGAAATGAGAGAGAAGATACTGGCGGCAGACCGCCCCTACCTGCTCCTTCTCGGAACGGGGTGGGGAATTGTCCGCGAGGTGATAGACTCCGCAGACCACCGCCTTAAGCCCGTAAAGGGATACGGCGACTACAACCACCTGCCGGTGCGCGGCGCGGCGACGGCGATAATGGACAGGCTTTTTTCATGCGTTTTTTAACCGGAGGGAGCGATGAGCAACATTACGGACGAATTTGAAAAACAGGAGATAAGGACGGACCTTCCCGGCTTCCGTCCGGGAGACCTGATAGCCGTTCACTACAACATCCTTGAGGGCGACAAGAGAAGAAACCAGGTGTTTGAGGGAACGGTCATCGGAATGAAGGGCGGCGGTTCGCGCGAGACCTTCACGGTGAGAAAAGTTTCCTACGGGGTCGGCGTTGAAAGGATATTTCCGTCCCACTCCCCGCTCATAAACAAAATTGAGGTCAAACGCCCCGGCAGGGTCAGAAGGTCCAAACTCTACTACATGCGCGGCCTTTCCAAGAAAGCCAGCAGAATAAGGGAAAGGGTGAAGGGCGGCTGAGCCGCGCCCCGTGTTTTCCGGTTTTTCAGGAATCAGGCGTCTTCCACGGGTTTGCTCCGGCAGTCGGGCCGGAGGAGGCCGCCTCTATCTCTCTCAAGGTGTGTCTCACACGTTCAAACGCCGTATAAATTGAGAATGCGAGCAGGGCAAGCAGGGCGAGTTTGACCCCGTAGTTCTCCCCCGTAAAACCGAACGGACGGGCGAGCCAGTCCACAATGAAATTGAGAAGGGACGCCACGCCCAGATAAACCACTCTCTCGGTTCTCTGCATAAGCCCCATGTCGCAGCGGATGCCGAGCCCCTCGGCGCGCGCCCTGATGTAGCTTACAAAAACCGAAGAGCCGACCACAAGCAGGATTATGTAGATATAGCCCGAGTCGCGGAGCAGGCTCATCACGCCCAGATAAACCAGCACCTCGGCCACCCGGTCAACGCATGAGTCAAGGAAAGCGCCCCTCGGAGACGAAACGCCGAGCGCGCGGGCGAGCCGTCCGTCAAATATGTCCGCCGTTGAGCCCGCAAGAAGCAGCACGCCCGCGAGAAACACAAACCCCTTGGAGAACATCAAACCCGCCGCCGCCGAAACAATCAGAGTCGTATAGGTGAGCGCGTCCGGGTGGCAGCGTTTCTCCACAAGGTAGTCCTCAATGGGCTTTATGAGCATAAGCCACAGTATCTTCACGCTTGAGCCGAGAATCTTTGTGCCTTCGGGGTTCTTGCCCTCTTTGCTCCGGCTTGTTATGTCAACTGTTTCCCTGTCCATTGCTCACATTCTCTCCGGCGCGCCGACCCCCGCAAGGCCCAGCCCGTTGCGAAGCGCCGTCGCCACGCACTCGCACAGAAAAAGGCGCGCGGACGACAGCTTTTTGTCTTCGGTGATAACCCTGTTCGCATTGTAGTAGGAATGGAAAGCCGATGCAAGCCCCTGAAGGTAGAACGCGACCTTGTGCGGCGCGAAGTCGCGCGCGCTGTCGCTCACGACATCGGGAAACGCAAGCAGTATTTTTGCAATTTCAACCTCTGCGGCAAGTTCAAGCGTCTCCAGATGCTCCGCAGACGCGCTCATCCCCTGCTGTGAGGCCTTGCGCTTTATGCTTGCCGTCCGGGCGTGGGCGTATTGCACATAGTAAACGGGATTCTCGTTTGAGGTCTTTTTTGCGAGTTCAAGGTCAAAGTCCAGATGGCTCTCCGCCGCTCTTATAAGAAGAAAGAAACGGGTTGCGTCCGCGCCGACAAGTTCCGCCACCTCGCGGAGTGTTACGTAACTGCCCGCCCGTTTTCCCATTGCCTCCTCTTTGCCGTCCCGCACGAGGCGGACAAACTGTATCAGCAGCGTCTTCAGTTTTTCATCGTCAAGCCCCAGAGCGCGCATCGCCGCGGCGAGACGCCCCACATGGCTGTGATGGTCGGCGCCCCAGATATTTATCAGCCGCCCGCCGTTGCTTCTCTCAAACTTGTTCATGTGGTAGGCGATGTCCGCTATGAAGTAGGTGGGCGCGCGGTCTTTTTTTCTCAGAACCCAGTCCTGGGAATCGCCGTATTTTGTGGCGGCAAACCAGAGCGCGCCGTCCTCCCTCTTAACCGCGCCCGCCCGTTCAAGGGCTTCCATCGCGCCGTCCGCAAGCGTCCGTCCCCGGTCGTTTTCCGTGTGAATTGTGTCTTTTTCGCTTACCCAGTTGTCAAACTCAACGCCGATGAGGCGCAGGTCATCCCTTATTGCGCCGAGCAGTTTTTTATACGCTCTCTCCCCGCATCTTTCGGCGGTCTTCTCTTCTCTAATTTGTTTTATTGCTTCTTCGTACGTCAAATTCTCAGACCTCTCCATGAATTCGCGGATAATGTCATCATAGATTTCTCTGCTGATTTCGTCGGCAATAATATCGATTTCTTCGCTGGCCATAATGTCCTTAATGTAGTCCCCCCTGTAGCCATCCGCCGGAATTTCCCCGCCCGTCATACTCGCCAGCACGGACTTGCCCAGCATCTCCATCTGCCTGCCCGCATCGTTGATATAAAACTCCCGCTCAACCCCGTATCCGGCAAACTCAAGTATGTTGCCCAGCACATCCCCCACAACCGCGCCGCGCGCGTGCCCGAAGTGAAGCGGGCCGGTGGGGTTTGCGCTCACGAACTCAAGCAGCACATTCTCGCCCCGCTCAGGGGACGAGCCGAAACGCTCTCCCTGTCGCAGTATTTCCGGCAGTCGTGAGACCACCGCGGACGGTTTCATAAAGAAGTTGACAAACCCCGGCCCCGCGACTTCAACCTTCTCAAACAGGTCGCCGTTTTTTTGCAGCATATCGGCAAGGCTCGCCGCCAGTTCGCGCGGGTTGCCGCCCGTTTTTTTTGCCGCCGTCATCGCGGCGTTGGTTGAAAAGTCTCCAAACTCCCTCCGCTTCGGGGTCTCAATATCAAAGCCTCCTCCGCCACCGCAATCCGCAAGGGCGCGTTCAACCTCCCGTCTTATAATGTCTTTCATTGCGCCCCGTCCAGATGAGATGTGTCGTTCACGGCGGTTATCCGATACCCGCCGCCGGAGCAGGAAACCACTGTTTTTGAGGTTGCGTCTATCCTGAACTTTTTGACCGACAGGGGCTCGCCGGTAAAGAGGCACAGCATTGAGATGATGGTGAGGTTGTGCGTTACCACGACAATGTTGCCGTCCGGCCAGTTTGCCGCAAGGCTCTCAACCCCCCTCAGCGCCCGCGCCTGAACCTCGCCCAGTGATTCGCCTCCCGGTATGCGGAAGGTTTCGGGGTCTTTCGCCCACATTTCCATTTCCTTTGAGTGTTTTTCGCGTATTTCTGAAAACTGCGCGCCCTCAAAATCGCCCTGGTCCATCTCGCGGAATTCGCTTTTCACTCCGATATCAAGCCCGTGGTGTCCGGCGATTGCCCGCGCCGTTTCGGCGGCGCGCGACAGGCCGCTTGAGAAGATCGCGTCTATCCTTTCCCCTTTCAGCGCCTCGCCCAGCCGGCGGGACTGCATTTTGCCCGTTTCATTGAGCGGTATATCGCTTGCCCCCTGGCATTTCTGGAGGCGGTTCCACTCGGTTTCTCCGTGTCTTACAAGGGTGAGAATCATAATGAGATTTGAAGCGTTCCGCCCAGCAATTTACACTATAAAACCGCCGGAGGTGGGTGTTATGAGAAAAATCACCGCAATTGCCGCCGTTGTTGTTGCGTTGTCCGTTTCGGTCAACGCGAGCGCCGGGGCGTTTGACTACAATCCCAAGTCTGTCATTGAGGAGAGTTTCTACCTTGTGCCGCACGAAAACAGGGAAGAGTTTTTGCGTCTTTACCGCGAGCGCATGTTTCCGTTCTGGGAGGAGATGCGCCGGATGGGCGTCATCAGGGGCCGTTACCGCATGTTCTCCCAGCGTCTGCACACCGCCAAGCCGGTGTGGACTTACAAAACGGTGGTTTACTTCACGGACTACGCCTCGGTGGACAAGTGGCTGAACTTGCGCGACAAGGTGTTTAACCGGCTGTTTCCCGGAGAGGGCGGATACAAGGCGGCGCGCGCTAAAATAGACGCCCTTTACAAACCCGAAACCCACTGGGACGAGTTCATAAGGGAAGTGCGGCTGGACAGGTAGGAGAAAATCCGGAGCAGAGACTTCCCATACCTGACCAAAATGGAGTATACTCCGAAATAGTCTGACTATTTCGGAGTAAGTTCCAGATGAAAACAACAGGGAGAATACTGGATATTGACCTGCCGCAAGGGCAATCGGCCTTTCTGTGGGGGCCCCGCAAAACCGGCAAATCCACTTGGCTGAAGCAAACTTTTCCCCGCAGCATCGTATTTGATTTCCTGAAAACGGATG
>JAPOUR010000056.1:3655-10487 GCA_026708565.1 Candidatus Dadabacteria bacterium | reverse complement strand
CTCGCTTTCCCGCGCCGCCGTCAGCAGGAGTTCCTCCGCAACCCCGCCCGCCGCCCTGATGTTCGGGGGAACGGTAACGCCGAAACCGACGGACGGGTCTTTTGGAAACCACTCCGCTTTTCTGTGGCGGAGGAGTTGATGCCAGCACGCCTCGCTTATGGTGAACTCCGCCCGGTAGGCGACAAGTTTCAGCGCGTCCGGCGGGTTGTCATGCTTTCCGAGCCCGGAAATGGCGGCGGCAAAAATCCCCTCCGCCTGCTCCGCAGTCATGCCCGCAAGCGACTGCGCACCGGCGGACGCGCTCCCGTAAAGCAGCGCGGCGGCCACCCGGCGCAGGGCGTCCGCCTCGTCCGGCGCGTCCAGCAGCCGGACATGCGGGGCGGGCGGGGCGGCCTCCCCGCCGCCGCCCGTGAACTCTTGCGCGGATTCCGCCGCCGCCTTGCGGGACGCGACAAGGCAGGGATTTTCAGACGCATACTTCACAAGCGTGGGAACGCTGAAACGCGCCTCGCGCTTCATATCCTCCGCCCTCGCCCGCGCCTCGCCGTAGGGGGACGAAAGCAGTTTTGAAAGACAGTCTTCAACGGCGCGGGCGTTTGCCGTCATTCCGAGGTTTGTCATATAGGCAAGCCCAAGCGCGTAGCGGGCGTCTTCAAAGGCAATTTTCTCAAGGGCGGCATCGGTTTGTCCGCCGCCGTTGCCGCGTTTGAGGAAATCAAACAAAACGGCGTTGAGCTGCTCATACATGTCGTATTGAACGCCGCACACCCGCGCAAACTCTTTTGCCAAATCCCCGTCTCCCTCTATCTCCGGCGGAATGACAAAATCGCCGCGCCGGGGGCGCTGGTATCTCTGGGAGTATTCCGTGAAGGACAGGTGCTCGCCGCAAAGTTCAAGCACGGACGAGAACAGGCGCGACACCCTCTCCACGCCGAGATGAACCGAGGCGTGTTCCGCCACCGAGGCGTGCCCGTAGTTGAGAACCCATTTTTCGTGAAACTTGCCCGCCCTCTCGCGCCCGTGCTGTTCCTCCTCAAGCACCTTGGCAATGTTTTCCTTGAAACTGAGGGGGCTTCTGCTCACATAGGCAAAAATTACCGCCACCACCTCTTCGGGAAGGCCGGAAACGCTGTAGATGTCCTCATCGGGGGAGGAGATGTATTTTGCCAACTCGGATTTGCTCACGGCGGGGAGAATGTTACACGATTTTGCTTTTCTTTATTTCGGCAAGCAGGGCGTCTAAAATGACGGACGGGCTTCCCTGCAGCACGGCATCGGCGACCGTGTCCGCCTCGCTTTCGTGCGCGCTTATCATGGCGACCCTCGCGCCCCTCTGCTTCGCCTGCATCGGAAACGACCTGACCGGCTCGTTTTCAAGGCTCGCGCCCGCGCAGACAAGAAGGTCGCAGCCGCCCACCTTTATCCAGCCTTCGCGTATCTCCCAGTGGGGAAGCGGCTGCCCCGGAAACGACAGCGGAGGCTTGAGAACGCCCGCGCGGCAAACGGCGCATGAGGGAATCTTCACCCCGCCCGCCGCCATGCCCGTGAGGATGTCCATCATTCTGAAATCCTTTCCGCAGCCGAGGCACTGCGCCCAGTGAACCGAGGCGTATATCTCAAGCACCGCCGGGCTTCCCGCCTTGGTGTGAAGCCCGTCAACGGCCTGTGTGATAACGCAGTCAACCCCGCAGACAAGGGAAATCCCGTATATCGCCTTGTGCGCGGCGGCGGGCGCGGCGGCGGCTATCTTCGGATAAACGGCGGCAAGTTTTTCCCAATACGCCTCGCGCGCCTGCTCGTCTTCCTTGAACTCGTTTATGTCAGGGTTGAAGGAAAGCGCCCCCGCGTCCGGTATGCCCGCCTCGGCGGTGAGTTCGGGGCCTGTGAGAAAAACCGCCCGCCGCGCCCCGGCAAGCCACCCGGCAAGCGCCTCAAGGGCGGCGGTTTCGCTTTCGGGGTTTATTGGAGGGACTGACACGGACATTCACGGACTGACACACGGACGGTTATGACGCCCGCCATGTGTCTTTGGTTATTCCCTTTTCGCGCAGTTTGTTCTTCTGCACCCTCTGGGTTCCGGTTTTCGGGAGGGATTTCACAAAGCGGATAAACCGGGGAATCATGAACGCGGGCATAAGCGGCCCGAGGAATTTGATTATCTGCTCCGGCTTGGGGTTTGTTCCCTTTTTGGGGACGACAACTATCATCACCTCGTCTTCGGCGTGTTTCCCGGCCCCCGCCTTGACGCCCACCGCCGCGCACTCCTCCACCTGAGGATGGGAGGAAACCGTTTTTTCCACCTCAAAAGAACTTATGTTTTCCCCGCGCCGGCGGATGTAGTCTTTCACTCTGTCCACGAAATAGATGTAGCCGTCCTTGTCCATCCGTCCCGCGTCTCCGGTGTGAAACCAGAAATTGCGGAAGTCCTCAACCGTTTTCTCCGGCATCTTGTTGTAGTAGTGAAGCATTATGTTCGGTATGCGCGGGCGGACTACTATCTCACCCACCTCGCCGCGCGGCACCTCTTCGTCCGACTGAGGGTCTGCGATCTTGATTTCATAGCCCGGCGCCTCTTTGCCGCACGAGCCCACCCTGAACGGCTCTCCGGGGCGCATCCACGTGCACTGCCCCGTCTCGGTAAGGCCGTAGCCCTCCATAAACTTTATGTTGAACCTCTTCATAAACGGCTCAATTATGTCGTGAGGGGCGGGAGAACCCAGCACAAGGCGGGCCTTGTGGGTCTTTTCCTCCGGCACGGGCGGCGTGTTCCACATAAAGTAGGAGACCGTCCCCACGGTGTTGAAGCGCGTAACGCCGTAGTCGTTTATCCATTTCCAGAAATTGCTCGCGCTGTATTTTTCCTCAACAACCGCCTGAGCGCCTTTGATAAGCGCGGGATAAACCGACATCACCATCGCGTTTGAATGGAAAAGCGGCAGGCAGGTGAAATACACGTCTTCGGGGCCCACGTCCATTATTTCGGCGCAGTTTCTCGCGCTGCTGTAGTCCGCCGCGCACGGGCGGACAACGCCCTTTGACCTGCCGGTTGTGCCGGAGGTATACATAAGCCGCGCGGGGTCTGTGAAAACAACCTCAACATTCGGCTCGGCGGAACGCGCCCCCTTCATAAAGTCCGGGTAGGTCTCAACGGTTTTGCCCCGCCCTACCCCCGCCTTTGCGGGAGTGATGCGCCCGCTGCGGCCTTCTCTCATCCACACAACGAGGCGCTCAACGGTCGGGATTTGTTTTGAGACCGGCGGCATGCGGTCAAGATACTCCTCCGCTATGAAAAGGATTTTTGAGTCGGAGGAGTCCAGTATGTATTGCAGAAACGCCGCCTTGTAGGCCGTGTTGACCGGAACCATAACCGCGCCCGCCTTCAGAATGCCGAACCACACCGCCACATAGTCGTCCGAGTTCGGCATAAGCACGGCGACCCTGTCGCCCTTTGCGATGCCGCGCTTCATAAGGGCGTTTGCCACCCTGTTGGCCAGCGCGTTCATCCGCCGGAAACTTACGGCGGGGCCGCCGCCGAAACGCAAAAACGGTTTGTCGCCGAGTTTTTGCGCCTGCTGTTTGAGCACACGCGGGAGAGTCCACCCGCTTCTGTCCTCTTTCAGATACCAGTCTTTGTCAAACTTGCGCTTTCTGCGAAAGGTAACTGTGTGGTTGAGGTTGCGCGGGGTTTTTGTCGCTTTTGCCATTGGTCAGTCCGCCGGGGGCTATGTCCGCTTAAAGCACCTTTCGGTCGGCACGGCAAGCACCTGCTCCATTGTCAGAACTCCGAGCATCTTTCTGCCGCCGTCCTCAAAAATTGCGTCCGCGCCGCCGAATTTCGCGGCTTCAAGCGCCCTCATTCCGCCGTCCGTAACCTGTTTTTCCCCGATGATACGGACGGTAACAAGGCCGTAGTCGCGCCGTCCGGAGATCTCCTCGCGGCTCAAAACTTCCGCCCGCGTCCGTATTGCCTCGTGCGGGTCTTCACTTCCGCCCGCATAAAGTTCGCGCACTATGTCGGACGGATATGTGGGCGCGCTGTGGACGCCGGAGTTCATCGCCAGTTGGAAGGAATACGGAAACTCCGGCGCGAGCGCGCCCTCGCAACGCGCCTTTACCGCGCCGCCGTATCCGATGAAAACCGATGACGGCGTATGATGGACGGCGGCGTCATTGAGGGTGGCGATTTGCAGCCAGCTGAAATCGGCAAGGGTTATGCCGCGCTCTTCGGCGGCGAAAATCTCCGCTCCCTCGCCCAGTTCCTCAAAGCACTTGCCGGGCGCGGTTATCGCGCCTTCCGGAACGGGAAGCGGCAGACTGACGGCGGAAAGGTCGGCCTCCGCCGGTTGCGGTTTCACGCTGCTTGATTTGTCGAAAACCGAGCCCTTTGCGCCCCGCACCAGAACCTGCCTCGTGTAGGTAAGCACCCTTTCGCCCCGCTGATTTGAGGCGGCGGTCTCCACCTGCACCGAGCCGTTTGTCGCGCCGTCTTTTCTGAACTCCACCCCCAGAACGGTTGACCGGGCTTCAATCGTGTCGCCCTCAAACACCGTTTCGCCAAAACGGAGGTTTGAATAGGAAAGGTTGGCCACGGCGTTGAAAGAAACATCGTGCACGCTCAGCCCGAACGCCGTGTTGAACAGAAAACCCCTGCTCACGAGCGCGGGCTCCGCTATGCCTGCGTTCCTTTCCTTTGTTCCCGCTTCGGGGTCAATATAGCCGAGCGCCGTTGAGAGGGGCTCGTTCGCCTCAAGGTCGCCGCCGCCGAATTTTTTAACATACTGCCTGTTGCGCACCGGCGTTACGCGAACCGCGCCGTGGTGGTACACATCGCCCTCGCGGAAGTCTCCGATGTGGCGTTCTGATGGAAGCCGGTCTGCCATTGCGGGAGATTTTGAAGTTTTCAGGCGCGGTTGTCAATTGCCGGGCACGGGCGGCGGCGCGGCGCGGTTGTTTTTTCTGCTGTTATAATTGCCGGTATGAAGCCCAAAAAAAGTTTGACGCCCTCATCGGTCTCGGAATTCAGCGACACCGCCCTTATGGTTGAGTGGGAGGACGGGCACGCGAGCATTTTCGCCTATGAAGACCTGCGGCTTGCGTGCCCGTGCGCCGCCTGCCGCCGCATCCGGGGAAAAAGCCGGACGGGGAAAATTCCGGTCAAGCCGGACGGTGGCATCAGACCGGCAAACATGGAGCGCGTGGGGCATTACGCCGTCCGGTTCAAGTGGAGCGACGGGCATGACACGGGCATTTACACCTTTGAGTTTCTGCGGGAAAACTGCCCGTGTGAAGAGTGCGTTAACGCGTCCGCCTGACTTGCGCGTCCGCCGCGCCTTTTGAGAAACGGATTTCAATGTCGTCTCCGGCGGAGAGGGCCGCCGAATCGGTGATCGTCCTGCCGCCCTTTGCGGCCACCGAATAACCGCGCCCTAAAATGGCGAGCGGGCTGAGGCCGTCAAGGCGCAGGGCGGCGGCGGAGAGGAGATGGCCGGCTTCGGAAAGGCGGTTTTCCGCCGAGCGGAAAAGAGCGTCCGCAATGTTGTCGGTTTCCATTCCCGCAAAGGAAACGGCGGAGCGCAGTTCCCCGCCGAGGCGGGACGCCAGTTCGTCAAGCCGCCGGACCGCCTCGCCTTTGACCGGCACGGCAATCTCCGCCGCCTCGGACGGCGTGGCGGCGCGAACGTCCGCGGCAAGGTCTGACGCCGTAACGTCCGTCTCGTGGCCCACCGCCGATATGACCGGAAACGGGCAGGCGGCAACGGCGCGGGCGACAATCTCCGTATTAAAGGCGGAAAGGTCTTCATCGGAGCCGCCGCCCCGGGCGAGGATGACCACGTCAACATTTGCGGGTTTGAACCGGGCAAGGGCGCGGGCGATGGCGTCCGGGGCGGCGGGGCCCTGCACGAGGCACGGCGAGACGGTTACGGACACGTTGGGAAACCTGCTTTGCGCCACTTTGATTATGTCGGCAAGGGCGGCCCCTTCGGGCGCGGCGGCGACCCCTATCCTCGCGCAGAGAAACGGAACGGGCTTTTTTCTTTCGGGGGCAAAGAGCCCCTCTTTTTCCAGTTTTTCAAGCAGCAGCCGCAGCGCCTTCGCCTTTGCGCCCGCCCCCTTCGGCTCAATCGCGGTTACCGAAAGGTTGACCGAGCCGCGCCGTTCATAGAAATCCGCGGAGCAGCGGCAGAGCGCCGCCATGCCGTTTTCGGGCAGAAAGCCTATCCTGTGCGTTGCGGACTTCCAGCAGACGGCGCGAATCTCCGCCTTTTCGTCTTTCAGAGAAAAATACCAGTGGCCGCTCCCGTGTGCGGTGAAGTCCGTTATCTCGCCCTCAACCCAGAACATTCCGCCCGCCGCGCCTCTGACCGCTGAACCGATGAGCGCGTTTACCCCGCTGACGGTAAGGGTGGGCTCGCCCAGCAGGTCTCGCGGAAGCGGCGCGTTTGAGGCCGGGTCTCTCAATACTGATGACCCTCGGTGCGGGCAAAGCGCATGTTCGCCCCGCCGGTGTCCGCATCGCCTATGTTTGAGCCTATAAGATGAGCGCCTTCAAGGTTGCAGCCTCTCATTTTCGCGCCGGTGAGGTTCGCTTTTTCAAAGTTCGCCCCGTAGAGGTTTGCGCCCGTGAAATCGGCGTTTTTGAAACTTGACTCTTTGCAGAAGGCGAGTTTCATTTTCGCCCCCGCAAGGTTCGCGCCGTCCAGCGCAAGGCCGGATATGTCCGCCCAGGCAAGGTCCGGCACAACATCCGGCGCGCCCTCGCGCCACCTGTTCCACTCGTCCGCGCCTTTTTTGATGATGGCAAGATGTTCGGGATTTGCCATTTGGGGTTAGT
>JAPOUR010000056.1:0-2936 GCA_026708565.1 Candidatus Dadabacteria bacterium | reverse complement strand
ATGTCCATCCCGCTTGTAACCTTGCCGAAAACCGTGTGGCGGCCGTTGAGGTGCGGCTGGGGGGCGTGGGTGATGAAAAACTGGCTTCCGTTGGTGTCGGGGCCGGCGTTCGCCATTGAGATAACGCCCGCGGCGTGAACCAGCGGGTTGCCCGCCGTTTCATCCTCAAAGCGGTATCCGGGGCCGCCCGCGCCCGTGCCGGACGGGTCGCCGCCCTGAATCACAAAGTCCCGTATGACGCGGTGGAAAGTAACGCCGTCATAAAACCCCTCGCCCGCAAGAAACACAAAGTTGTTGACCGTCTTGGGAGCGTGTTCGGGGTAAAGTTCAAGCGTGATACCGCCCCGGTTTGTCTCCATATTCACCACATAGATTTTTGACGGGTCTATGCTCATCTCCGGCGGAGATTCCCATTGTTTTGGCTCTGCCATAGTCGTTTTTCCTCCAGACTGTTTTTGTTTTGTCCGTTTTGATTCGGTCTGTTTTCGTTCAGTCCGCTTTTTTTCGGACTGCCGCTCACTTTTCTCCCCGCCGTCGCCGCCGCATCCGGTCAGCAGAGCGGCGCACAGCGCGGCTGCAAAAAATTTTTTCATGTTTTCCTCCCTGCGGGCGCAACCGGCAACTCACGGACCTCAACGCCGAGACGGGTGAAAAACCCGTCCGTCTGCGGCGCGCGCCCCGTGAGTATGTGGGCAAGCCTCCCGCCAAAGCCCTGAAATCCGCCGTCTCCGCGGGCAATCACTTCAACCGTTTCCGCATCAACAAGCGCAACCGTGGGCATGACCTCCAGTATATCAGCAAAAAACTCATCCCGCCCCTCCGCCGCCGCCCACCGCGCGGACACAAACAGGGGCAGAAACCCCGCGACACGCGAAAAGATGTCCGCCTCCGGAAGGTGGCAGTAACACTGCGACTCCGCGCCCAGAGCGCCGCCCGCGTGTTCAGCCGCCTCCGACAGCATTGTCATAAACTCGCCGTGCGTCCGGACACCCGCGCCGTCGCCGTCCCGGATGTCAAACGCCGCCTGTTCCGGGCGGACGGACGAAATTGCCTCGCGGATCTGGTCGCGGGTCTTCTTTCTCCGCATAAAACCGAATTTAACCGCCGCCTCAAAACCGGCCGTTTTGCCGTCCGGCGCGGCGGCTCCCGAAAAGTAAACCGCCGTGTCCGCCCCCGCCGCCTCCGCCGCCTCGCGGTCTTTTACAAACGCCGCTTTTGCCCCGGCGGGAGGCGCGCCCGAAACCGACACGCCGCCGAGCATCAGAACGGCGGTCTCCGCCACCAAGCGCGGATACGCTCCTCCCGGACTGAAAAACGCCGGGTCTCCCGCGCAAAAACCGCCGCTTGCGAGAAACGCGGCCATGCTTTCGGCGTCGGTCTCAAAATCCTTCCATGTTATTTGCTTCCAGCTCATGCCGTCTCTCCTCTGAATGAGCAAAGCGGAGCCTCTTTCGGACACCTGCTGTTTTATGGCGGCGGGAAATGTGCTTGGGAGCATGAAAAACACCGGGGAGCGGAAACCTTCGCCGCTCGCGGGTTATAATACACACCGTCCGCCCCTGTGAAAAGTTTGATGGAAAATTCGCAATGCCGCCTGAAAAAATAGACCTTTCACGCCTCCCGAAGCCGTTGTTTGAGGCGGCGCGGGCGGTGGTGCGCTCTCTCAGAGACGCCGGGCACGAGGCGTTTTTTGTGGGCGGATGCGTCCGCAACGCGCTGTGCGGGCTTCCCGCCGGAGAGTTTGACATCACCACCTCGGCAACGCCGGACGAGGTTACGAAACTGTTCCGGCGCACATACGGGGTGGGGCGGAGTTTCGGCGTTATCGTGGTTCGGGAGGGCGGCGGCGAGTTTGAGGTTGCCACCTACCGCGCGGACATGGGATACAAAGACGGCAGACGCCCCGAAGCGGTGCGCTACTCAAAGAGCGCGAGGGAGGATGTGGAGCGGCGCGACTTCACCATAAACGGGCTGCTTCTTGACCCCGAAACGGGAGAGGTGTTTGACTATGCGGGCGGCGTTGCGGATTTGAAAAACAAGGTTGTCCGAACCATCGGAGAGCCGCTTGAAAGGTTTTCCGAAGACCATTTGCGCATGCTCCGCGCGGCGCGTTTCGCGGCGAATCTCGGTTTTGAAATTGAGGGCAAAACGTTTGAGGCGATACGGGAAAACTGCGGAATGATAAGTTCCGTGAGCCCGGAGAGGACGCGGGAGGAAATAGTGAAGATGCTCACGCGCCCGAACAGCGGGCGCGGTCTCGGCCTGCTCAGGGAAACGGGGTTGCTCGCCCGCATTCTTCCCGAAGCGGACGCCATGGCGGGCGTCGCCCAGCCGCCGGAGTTTCATCCCGAAGGCGATGTGTTTGTTCACACGCAACTGGTTCTTGACCGCCTTGAGGAGCATACGCCCGAAAGGTCGCCCGAACTTGCGGTCGGCGCGCTTCTTCACGACATAGGCAAGCCGCCCACCTTTGAGGCGCCGGACGGGGACGGAGACAGAATCCGCTTCAACGGGCATGACAGGGTGGGCGCGGCAATGGCGAAAAAGGTGTGCCGCCGCCTGAGATTTTCAAACAAGCAGACCGAAAGGATATGCGAACTTGTGCGCCATCACCTGAAGTTCAAGGACATATTCAAGATGAGGGAAAGCACTCTGAAGCGGTTTCTGGGAATGCCGTATTTTGAGGAACACCTTGCCCTTCATCAGGCCGACTGCCTTGCAAGCCACGGCTTGACGGACGCCTATGAGTTTGCGAAGGCAAAGTTGGAGGAGTTCGGCGAGGAGGAAATCAAACCCGCCCCGCTGATTACGGGAACTGATTTGATAGAGATGGGGCTTACTCCGGGGCCCGTGTTTTCAAAACTTCTCTCGCAAGTTGAAGAGGCGCAGATGGAAAACAGGGTCAAAACCAGAAGCGAAGCGCTTGAGTTGGTGAA